>NZ_JBHMDO010000026.1:0-71459 GCF_042431225.1 Paenibacillus aurantiacus
GTTACTCTCAACTCACTAACGCCCGCCTGCCCCACCCTCGAGCACCCGTTAGCGATCCTCAAGTCACTATTGGGCTCCGATTCTACCCTGCCACGCTCGATAGTTACTCTCAACTCACTATCGCCCGTCATACAAACCCTCGAGCACCCCGTTAGCGATCCTCAGGTCACTATTGCGCTCCGATTCTGCCCTGCCACGCTCGATAGTTACTCTCAACTCACTATCGCCCGCCTACCCCACCCTCGAGCACCCGTTAGCGATCCTCAAGTCACTATTGGGCTCCGATTCTACCTTGCCACGCTCGATAGTTACTCTCAACTCACTATCGCCCGCCTGCCCCACCCTCGAGCACCCGTTAGCGATCCTCAAGTCACTATTGGGCTCCGATTCTACCCTGCCACGCTCGATAGTTACTCTCAACTCACTAACGCCCGCCTGCCCCACCCTCGAGCGCCCGTTAGCGATCCTCAAGTCACTATTGGGCTCCGATTCTACCTTGCCACGCTCGATAGTTACTCTCAACTCACTATCGCCCGCCTGCCCCACCCTCGAGCACCCGTTAGCGATCCTCAGGTCACTATTGCGCTCCGATTCTACCCTGCCACGCTCGATAGTTACTCTCAACTCACTATCGCCCGCCTGCCCCACTAGCGATTCGCTATTGCGCTCCCCCATACACTCGCTCAATCGCACTTCTCTCACCAGCACGCAACAAAAAACAGGCCGATCGCTCGGCCTGTCCCATCCCTGCTTCTTACCAGCTTGCTACCTCATCTCACCTTGCTACCTCATCTCACCTTGCTGCCTATAAAATCGTGCGCGCCCCCGCCCTGCGGAACGCGGCTTCGGCCGCGCCGGCCGGCGTCAGGTCCGGTCCTTCGCCGGAAGCGGCGTCGCCCGTCTCTGCCGCGACGACGATCGCGCCCTCGGCGATCGCATCCCGGCAAGTCTTCGCGTCGTCGCCCGAAATGCCTAGCGCGCGCAGCGACTCGATCATCTCAGAGTCGCCGTCGCCTACGCCGCTCAGGACGGCTGCGCCATAATAAGGCGTTAGCCCGACCGCCGAAGGCGTGCCCGTGCCGTAGCCCGTGCCGACCGATCCCGCTGCAAGCCCAACGAAGCCCAACGGGACGTCGTCGTTATCCCTCACTTGATGTCGCGTCTCGGTTAAGTCGTTCACCTCGTCCGCGTGCACGCTCGTCTCGGATTCGATCCGATTCGTGTGCTCGTGGTCCTTCGCAATGACGCGAACCGCGCTGCTCGCGATGCCCTCCGACTCCAGCGCCTGAATCACCTCGATTACCTGCTGCTGCGTGCTGAAAATGCCCAATTTATACGCCATCCCAATCGCCTCCCGAAAGGTTGTCCTACCTAAATTGATCTCCGCCGCGAACCGCGAAAACGATCTGGCCGAGCCATTGTCGTTTATCGCCAACGGCCCCGCAAGCGCGGCACCGCACGGTACCGCGCAACGCCTTCGCCGCCGAAGGTCCCGCGCAGCGCACTGTCCTGGCCGAACGGCTGAAGCCAAAGCCCGGCTCTTTCGCAAAACGCAGCCTTCGTACGCTTGGTATACCCTGTTTCTTTTGCCCTCAATCGGATAAAATTAGAAATAAGCTTTGTGCCATTTTCCTGTTTCAACCCATTTCGGAGCGGTTAAATCATCCTTACAAAGGAAATGTGCGTTTGCCGCCCTGCGGGCAGCTTCCCATTCTCACTCAACGCTGCAGCGGAATCGCTACATAAATTTACGTTTACAGGAGAGGACGTCCATATGAAACAAACCGATAAATTGATCCTTCGCACCGAGAACAAGGAGGGCAAATGCACCGTATTCGTCGGCGGCGAGCTCGACCTTGAGTCTGCGGCGCAGATGCGGGCGGCCATGTCCCCGCTCGTGGAGCTATGCGATCGGGAGCTGACGATCAATCTTCGCGATCTTCGTTACGTCGACAGCACCGGCATCGGCATTATCGTTTCCGTCCTGAAAGCCCGCCACGCGAACAACGCGCCTTTCGCGGTGGAAGCCATCCCCCCTAATATCCGCAAGCTGTTCGACATGACCGGCATTACACCATTTCTGCTCAAGCAGCAAGCCTGATCGTCACGAAGAAAGGAACGAGACCACGCCATGAAAGCAAATGAAGAAGTCGTACTGCTCCAGGTGCCAGCGTCAGCCGAATACATCGACCTGGTCCGCCTAACTCTATATGGACTCGCCGTCAAAATCGGATTTTCCTACGAGGAAATCGAAGACATGAAAGTTGCCGTGTCGGAGGCCTGCAATAATGCGGTGCTCTACGCGTACGGCGATCTGGCGCCAGGCGCTACGATGAGCGCGCCCGAAATCGCGCCTCGCATCGAAGTGCGTTTTATTAAGCAATCGGACGCCCTTTCCATCGTGGTCAAAGACGATGGTCGCAGCTTTGACGCCGCCGCTGCCGCCCGCAGGGCGCAGCCGGCAACGGGCAAATCGGTCGACGAACTGCAAGCAGGCGGTCTCGGCCTCTATCTTATGCAGGCGCTTATGGATCAAGTCGAAGTCAACAGTGACATGGGGACTGAAGTCGTCTTGACCAAACGTCTGGTCAGAAGTGGGGAATTGGCATGAATCTAGGGCCGGCCAAGCAGACTCTCGTATCCGGTGCGGATCTCATTCTGGCATACCAGAGCAATCCGACGAACGATGCGGCGACGACGCTAATCGAGCATTATGAGCCGATGGTCCGAATGGCGGCCGGTAAAATTTCGCGCAATCGCCCTGATTTATATGAGGATCTGCTTCAGGTAGGACAGATCGCGCTAATCCGCCTATTTCGGCAGTTCGATATGAGCCTCGGCGTTCAATTCGAACCGTATGCAATGAAAAGCATCATCGGCCACATGAAAAATTTCCTGCGGGACAAGTCGTGGTACGTCCAGGTTCCGCGGCGCATCAAAGAGAAAGGCATTGCCGTCCAGCAAGCGGTCGACGATTTGACCGTGCGGCTGGAGCGTTCGCCCAAGATCGAAGAAATCGCGGCGTACATGGAGCTTTCGGTCGAGGAGACGACTGAGATTCTCGCGGGCCGCGAGCTGTATCATTACGTGTCGCTAGACACGCCGATCTCGGAAGAAGAGAATACGACGACGCTCGGTGATCTGATCGGCTCGCAAGCCGACGATTACGAGACTGTCGATAAGAAGCTCGATCTTCAGGCGGCGATGGCGCAGCTGAAGCCGCAAGAACAGCAGGTGCTGCTGCTCATCTATCAGGAAGGACTGCCGCAGCGAACGATCGCCGACCAGCTCGGCGTCTCGCAGATGAGCATCTCCCGCATCCAGCGCCGAGCGATCGACAAGCTCAAGCAGCTGTTGAGCGAAGGGCACGAGGACGGGGATTACGGAACCGGCACTTGACGCTTTTCCAAGCGCTCAAATATACCTCTGTCGAGTTCAGCGACATGTGGCAGCCCCTTTTCCCGCCGATGGGTAATCGCCGAGTCTTGCACTTGACGCATGTCGTGTGAGACCACCGACCGTGCGACGGCCCCGCTTCCCGCTGCTGGGAAATGCTGTGCCTCGTTCATGACGCATTCAGCCACCAACCACCTTCGAGCGGAGCATTCCAGTCTCCCGCCGTACGCCGACGAGGCCATTTCTTGGCGGGTACACCGTGCGCCCATAAGACCGGAATCATGTCCGGCGAAGCGGCGCGGGAAGACGTCTTGTCCGATAGTCCGCACTTATTTGGTTTATCTATGATCCGTTCGGACAAGCACGCCGTGGGTTCCCGTAACCCGGGGCGTGCTTTTTGCCGTCCTCTGGCTGTAGCGTATGCTTCGCCAACCTAAATTTTAACAGGATAAACCGTCCGAAAAGTTGTGAAAGCCGGCACTTACGGTTATGATGGAAACATAACCCTGTGAACGGATTACCCGGGAGGTTCAACGTTTATGATGCATCGTATGCTGAGGTTCCCTTCCCAATGGGAGTGGCATGTCCTGCATTCGCCGCGCGAGGCGACGGAAGGACTAAGCCGACGAAGCAAGACGGCAGCCGGCAGCCGCCCTTCCCCGAAACGGGAAGACCCCCAGCCCCTATCGCGTGCAGCTCATGCGGATCCTCCCCGCCTGACGATGTCACGATCGGTCACGCCGGAGTCAAGCGACCGGGAGAAGGCGGAGTTTCGGCTGCTTGTGAAGCAAGATTTGCCCGATCTGGGCGGATGGCTGGAGGAAACCGAGAACTGCCGTTACAACCATATTGCGGTCTCGGAGCGGAACGGCGGGGAGCCTGTACTGCATGGCACTCTGCTGTTCCAAGCGTCCGACGATGCGGAGGACATCGCCCCCCTTCACTTCTGGATCACGGCGAAGCAGCTCGTCACGCTGCACCACGACATGCGGCTGGCGATCCGGCTGCAGATGGAGCCGTGGAAGGACAAGCTCGACCGATGCCAGTCCGCGCCCGAGGCATTCTTCGTCATCATCGCCTGCTTGCTGGAGACGTTCCACTCTGGCCTCGACGGCTTCGAGACGCGGCTTGGCGAGCTGGAGCGCGCGATGCGTGCGAGCAATCGAACGGGGCTAATGAACGATATTTTCGAGCGCCGATACGACCTGCTCCACTGGAGCCACCTGTTCATCCCGATTCGCGAGATCCACAGCGCGGCGAAGGAAGCGTTCCTGGCCACGCTCGTCGAGCAGGAGGAATTCAAGCGGATCGAATACAAGCTGGAACGAATTAGCGCCCTCTTGACGCATTACGCCATCGAGATCGATACGCTGCTGGCGATGGATGACGCGATCTCCAGCTTCCGCGGCAACGAGATCATGAAGACGCTGACGATCTTCACGGCGCTCTTCGCCCCGGCCACGGTCGTCGGCGCGCTGTTCGGCATGAACTTCGAGCGAATTCCTTATGCGAAGGAGCCCCTTGGCTTTATGGTGGCCAGTCTCGTCGTGCTCTTCAGCACGATCGCCATCTATTGGTGGCTGTGGCTGAAAGGCTGGACGGGCGATTTGCTGAACGACAAGCGGCCGTACGCGATCGATCAGCTAACGAAGCCGCGCAAGAAACGCGGACGCGGCGGCAGACGTAAGCCCGGTCCGCAGCCGGATGACGAAAAGGGAAATACGCACGTCGGCTAGGAAGAGACGCTTCCAGGCCGAGTACGTATTTCCCTTTTTGAGTTACCGCCGGGCGGATTATAGAATATCCACCATCACCAGGCAGCGGTCATCCTGGCGGTTCGAATCATCCTGATGGAACAAGTGGCGCTCCAGCTCCTCCGGCGGCACGCTGCCGCCGAACGGCCCAAGCACCTCCGTGAGCTTGGCGAGCTGGTCCTCTTCTTCGTCCGCGCCTGAGACGAGATCGAAAATCCCGTCCGTGACGAGGACGATCCGGTCGCCGGCCGCGATGTCGATCGTATGTTTCTCCACCTGGATGCGATCGAACATCCCGATGGCGATGCCGCCTTGCGCGAAGGGCACAACGCTGCTGTCCGCTCCCCGGATGAGCATGCCTGCCGGATGACCGGCGTTCACATACTCGACCTGCTTCTTCTCCAGATCGACGACCATATATAGCGCCGTGAAATAATACTGGATCAGCTGATCGGCGAACTGAAGCTGCTGCGAGCGACGGTTCAACTCTAACACGACGAGCTGCGGATCGACCAGCTTCGCCATCGCGTCCTTCAGCACCGAGGCGATGAACATGCAGACGAGCGACGAGGAGATGCCGTGTCCCATCGCGTCGATCACGGCGATGCCGTAGCGATTGCGATCGATCCGGTGCCATGCGTACAGATCGCCGGACAATTCCTCCGACGGCCGGTAGATGGCCTCGATCCGAATCCCTTCCTCGCTCAACTGATGCGGCAATACCGCGCTCTGCACTTCCCGCGCCAGCTGCAGCTCCTCACGGACGCGGCGGTCCCTTTCCTTATGCCAATCCTTCTGCTCCTTGAGCCGCAGCGCCACACGAATGCGGGCGAGCAACTCGATCCGATTGATCGGCTTCGTCACGTAATCGATTGCACCGGCGTCCAGCGCTTCCGCTAGCTTCTTCGAGTCCCCGATCGCGGTGACCATGATGATCGGAATGTCGCGAAGCCGCTCAGTCTCGTAGACTGCCCGGCAAGCATAGATGCCGTCTACACCGGGCATCATCATGTCCATCAGGATCAGATCGACCCCGTGATCGTCCGTCCCCGGCGTTGCCGGCTCTCGCCCGTCGCTCTCCAGCCCCAGCAGCTTGAACAGCTCCATGCCGGAGGAGGCCGACAAAATATCGGTATACCCCGCACGCTTCAAAATTTCCTGCACAACCGTCACGTTCATCGGATTATCATCTACGACTACTATACGCATCTTTCGTTCTCCCAGCTTGAGGATGTTCTCAAATCCCAATCTACCTGCTACCTATTTTACAATGAACGCTAGCTGCATGCTAGCGCGTGCCTGTAATGGCGCGGGCTACTTTGACGCCCGTCTCCACGTAGTCGAGCCAAGACGGGGAAGGCTTGACGTCCGCATGCAGCGCGCGGCTGCCTTCTACGCTAATCGTATGCGCCGGGCGCAAGCCGTCATGTCCCGCATCCATGCTGATGCGCGTATTGGCGGCAGCCGCTTCCTCAGCGGCCAGCTTCGCTTGCTGCTTAACCGCCGACATCTGCGCGCGGCGATTCAGGCGCTCCGTCCAGAGCGAAGAGAAGTTGTGCGCCACGCTGGCCACTTCATGCAGCACCTCGCCCGTCTCGCGAACCGTTTCGACAAGCGGATCGATTGCGGTCAGCTTGCCTTCCGCTTGGTCGGCGATGCGTCTGGCGCTCGTGACGATCTCGCTCACGTCGCCTTTGACGGTCTGCACGACGCCCTGCACCTCGGTCAGCGTGCGGCTGGCCGCGTCCAGCGAAGTCTGCACTTTCTTAAGCGTTTGAATCAGGAAAAATACGAGCACCGCAACCGACAAGCCGATAATCAGCATCGCAATTTCAAACATCATCCAAATCCCTCTCTTTCGCGCTTTTCATATCGTGATTCTAGTCCATGATTACCCGTCCCCTTCCGAGTTGAACCCCTTTCGCGGCCCTGTTTCGACCTGCGGAATCGCGGTTAAAGTCCGAACAAGCAGGTCGGAGCCGATCGGAAGACGGCCACGATGGACAACCCGCTCAGGGAGGTGCATCGGCCGCTTGCGAACGACTCCATACCACATTCTTGATGCGAAAGGGTAGGTGATTGCTCATGTTACGTTGGGCAGCGATTTTCTTCATTATTGCAGTAGTGGCCGCGATTTTCGGATTCGGCGGCATCGTCGACGCGGCAACCGGAATTGCCAAAATCTTGTTCTTTGTCTTCCTGATTCTGTTCATCGTCTCCCTCTTCACGGGACGCCGTAATTCATCCTTATAACGAGGTGTAATCCGCGTTAAACGCTACAAAGGCAGTATCAAGCAAGAAGCCGGCAAGCTCATGATGAGCATGCCGGCTTCTTGGCGTGGTCTGAGTGCTGCACCTCTCCTAAGCTTGTGGCATAACCGCCCAGGCGTGCATACCATGCAGCAAAAGCGTGATAACGCGGCGCCTTGTCCGCTGGTACGCGCTGCCAGAGGAGGGAGTTGCCCATGCAAGAGCAAGAGCAAGGCCAGGAGCATGAACAAGGGCAAGTGCACGAGCAACGGCAAGAACAGAATCCGATGGATATCCGCACCGCGCTGTTTCTAGCCGCAGTATGCGGTCAGACGTATGCGCAATTCCATAATCCACAGCACTGGTTCATGCTGCCCCGCACCTATATGACTGTCGGCCCGTTCTCGGCAGAAGTGTATAACGGCGTCGTCGAGCCGTTCGGCTTCGTCATCGAATCGGATCGGGCGGCTATACTCGCGTTTCGCGGTACGGGCTCCGCCGTCGATTGGGTATCCGATCTCATCGCCGAGCAAATCGCCTACAAGCCGGTAACGGACGCCGGCCAGACGCACCATGGCTTTACCGATATCTACATGTCCGCCCGCCAAGCCATTCACGGGCTATTGGATCAGCTGCCCGTCGACAAGCCGCTATTCGTCACCGGCCATAGCCTTGGCGGCGCGCTTGCCACGCTGGCCGCACTCGATATCGCTGCGAACCGCAATCATAAGCAGCTGATCGTCTACACGTTCGCCGCCCCCCGCGTCGGCGACCCGAAATTCGTACGCAAGTATAATCACACCGTCCCGTACCACGTTCGCATCCAGAACGAGTTCGATATCGTGCCGCACCTGCCGCCGCTGCTCTACCGCTCCCCGCGCACGGAGAAAACTTACGCCTACCTGCACGTGAAAGGCGAATCGCCGCTCAGCTTCCGTACCGGTTCGGTCGGCGGCAACCATATTCTAAGCAGCTATTTCGCCGACATGGCACGGCAAGCGCCCGCTTTCGCCGCCGCCATCTGCGCGGAGCCGCCTGGCTGGTGTCCGGTCGAGAATTGAAGCGATCGGAGATGCAACATGGATTAGCCGCTTGATGGCGAGGGCATGCGGGTGGAGGGGCTTTGCGGAAGTGAGCTGCGGTATGCGGGCCTTGTCCAACGCCAAGCCGTCGGCCGATCCGATCGACCGGCAAGCTTACGGAGATTTGTCGGACGCTGGACTTATGGCCCGCTAATGGATGATTGCGAGGGATAACGAGTGACCTCTCGAAGGCGAGCCCTTCCACGTGAAATCGCTTCGAAAACACAAAGACGGCGGCTGTGCGAAGGAACATCGTCCCCATGCACTACCCGCCGTCTTAATTCTGCTTGCCCGCGATTATTTCGCTGCTTCTTCCACCCGCTCCCGTTCCGCTTTCGTCAGCTTGGAGACGACGAGCGCGTACGAATGGTCGATCATGGCCCAAATATCGTCGGTTTCCATCGATCCGTCCACCAAGACGGTGTTCCAATGCTTCTTGTTCAAATGATAACCCGGCTTGACCGCCTCATGCTGCTCCCGTAAATTCTCCGCGATGGCCGGGTCGCACTTCAGTGAGATGGACGAATCGGAGATGAGCGCGAACATTTTGCCGCCCACCTTCATGACGAGCGGCTCCGGGCCGAACGGGTAATCCTCTATTGCCGCTTTCTTGCGCTTGCAGTAGTCGATAATCGCTTGCAAGGGTGTCGCCTCCTCCATACATAATGGGCTGCTGCCGAAGCGATCCCGCTTGTCATGAGCCCGAGTGATGCTATAGTCTGCTGTGCGCCGTTAATATTCCATTGGGAACCTGATCGGCCAGCCTTCGCCTCGCTAATGCTCTCCGCCCGCGGCCGTCGCCCGCAGTGCCATCCGCTGCTCGTAATTTGCCCGGCACAGCTCCATCAGTTCGCGGCGGAGTCCCCGCTTAGGCGCCACATAGAGCTGCAGCGGGCGCTGCCCGCGGCGCCGTAGGGCGCGCTGCACCGCCTTGCGGTCGCCGATATCGCTCACGATCAGCTCGTCCGGCCGGTGAAGATGCCGGTAGCGCTCGATGACGAATCGGTCGAGTCCGCCGCTATCCCCGCCGCCGGCCCACTCGCAAAGATCCAGGTCATGCAGCATCCCCTGGCGGATCTTCGCGACCGCGGCATGCCCTTCTCCGAAGTAGATGACATCTTGGTCCATCAGCGATTCCCGATCGACGACCTGCTTGTCCGGCACGCGCTCAAGAATACGGATGTGCTCCAGCATATGCGCCGCCCGCTCGAACTCGAGCCGGGATGCGTACTGCTCCATCTTCGCCTTCATTGCCTCGATCAGCCGTTCTCCCTGGTTGGCGAGCAGCGCTGCGGCCTCCTGGGCGCTCGCCCGGTAGTCCTCTTCGGCGATCATCCCTTCGCAGATGCCGCTGCAGCGCTTCAGATGGTACAGCAGGCACACCTTCTTCGGCATCGTCTCGCAGGTCCGCAGCTGATAATGATCGTTAATGAACGTCATCAGTTGGTCGCGGAAATACGTGCTGGCGAACGGACCGAACCGCGCCTCGTTCGAGTCGGCAGCGGTGGACAGCCGCGAGATGCTGCTCGCGTGCCTGGGGGCTGCGGTGCGAACGCTTGCGTCTTGAACGGTACGAGCGCGCCCGGAAGCCGCAATCTCCTTCTGTGCCTCTTCGTCGTGACCGCTAAGCCGCGCCTCTCTACTCGCTGGGCACTCGCGCGAAGCCGCAGTCTCCGCCCGCGCTTCTTCGACGGGATTCGCCTGACTCGGCTGTCCGACAGGATGTGCCTGCCGCGTCTTCGTCGCGGAACTAGTCAGACGCGGCTCTTCGGCGGGACCGTCCAACCGCGCCTCTTCCTTCGCGATCCGGCGGTCGCGATAATGCACGTCCAGCCGCGGGAAGCGCCCGCCGGTCATTTTGAGATACGCATAGCCGCTGTTGTCCTTCTTCAGCGCCCGGTTGAAGGGCGGCTTGTGCACCTTGATCAAATTGTTCTCGAGCAGCAGACTCTCGTGCTCGTTGTTGACGACGATGACGTCGATATGCGCGATCTGCTCGACGAGCTGCGCGATCCGCTTCCGGTCGTGCTTGCCCCGGAAATACGAGGCGAGCCGCTTGCGCAGCGCCTTCGACTTGCCGATGTAGAGGATGCGGCCATCCTCGCCTTTCATAATGTAACAGCCGGGCTTGTTCGGAAAATCCGCCGCGCGGAACGTGTAGGACGAAGACACCGTGAATCCCCCCGTAATCGTTAGGCCGCCCGGTGCTCGCATGCTGACGTCCGGGCTGCCTCCTCTAGTTGACTTCCGACATGATGACGACCGATCGACACGAACATATATTCTTGCCAATAGTGTAGCAGACTCGCCTTGGAGCGGCAACCTGATATTGTCAAAAATGCATGGGCCGGAACGAAGCCAACCGTCTCTCGTCACCTCCGGCTTCCGATGTGCGCTGCACCGGCAAACGAAAAGCAGACGACATCCCGCCTTGACGGGAACAATCGCCTGCTTTTCGTCCGTATGCTGGCCTTTCGGCTTCCGTACGCTAATTTCCGCCTATCCACACGCTAGCTTTTCACCGTACGCTAGCCTTTCCCCTTGCCGCCCGCGGCCGCCGCGAACGCGAGCAGATCGCGGCCGCCAAGCGCCGACTCCAGCAGCTCGGGCAGCCGGTCCGGCGTACAGCCGAAGCACGGGATGCCCTGCTCGGCGAGCTTCTTCGCGTTGCGCTCGTCATACGAGGGTACGCCGCTATCCGAGAGCGCCAGCAAGCAGATCACCTTCACGCCCGCCTGATGCATCTCGCCGAGCCTCCGCAGCATCTCCGCGTTGTTGCCGCCCTCGTACAGGTCCGAGATCAGGATGAAAATCGTCTTCTTCGGTTCCCGCACGAACGAGCTGCAATACTCGACCGACTTGTTGATGTCCGTGCCGCCGCCAAGCTGGATGCCGAAGAGCATATCGACCGGATCGCCCGCGCACTGCTCGGTCAAATCGACGACTTCCGTATCGAAGGCGACGACGCGCGTATCGAGCGCCGGCAGCGAGGCGAAGATCGACCCGATGACCGAGGCGTAGATGACCGATTCGGCCATCGAGCCGCTTTGGTCGATGTCGAGGATAACCGTCCATTCGTTGCTTTTGCGCGCCCGGTCGAAGAAATAGAACCGCTCCGGCATGAGGCGCCGCCGCTCTTCGTTGTAGTTTTTCAAATTCCGCTCGATCGTCCGCTTCCAGTCGATCCCGGTGACCGAAGGCAGCGGCGTATGACGCCGTTTGTTGAGCGCCCCGGTGACCGCCCGGCGAATGTCGCTCGCCAGCCGGCGGGCGATATCGTCCACGACCGCCCGGATGAATTGCCGCGCCGTCTCCTTCGTCTTCTCAGGGATTTGCCCCTTCAGCGACATGAGCGTCGAGACCATCCGGATATCGGGCTTCACCTTCGAGAACGTCTCCGGCTCGAATAGCAGCTGGGTCAGCCCCTTGCGGTCGATCGCGTCCGCCTGAATGACGGAGACGACATCCGATGGGAAAAAGCTCCGTACGTCGCCCAGCCACTTGGCCAGCTTCGGATAGGAAGGTCCTAGGCCGGCGCCGCGCGGTCCGCGGGCGGACTCGCCTTCCCCGTGCGCGTCGCCGTCGTATATCGCGGCAAGCGCTTCATCCATCAGCCGCTCCTCGTCGGACAGCATACCCGCGCCGTCCGGAGGCCGCAGATTCTCTTCCGCGGCATGGCCCAGCACAAGCCGCCATCTTTTGCGCCGCTCCGCGTTATCGTCGGTTACCATCGCGCTATTACGCTCCTCTCGTTAGAAGTCGCTAAAATCAAATTCGTCCAGCGCCGCGATCGCCGCCAGCTCCTCCGCGGACAGCGGCTGCTGAAGCGCCTCGGCGTCCCGCTGCGCGTCCGTACCCCATAGATCGCCGAGCAGCTCCGCCACCGCCGCCTTCTCTCGCGCGTCGAATGAGGCGAACGCCCGGCGCAGGAAGACGAGCGAGCGTTTGAACTGGTCCGGCTCAAGCGACCCCAAGTAATCGTCCAGCTGTCCCCACAGCGAAGGCCGCGACAGCAGCGCGTACCGGTTGCGCATCGACATCCCCTCGAACCAACCCGCGCCCAGATCGGCCGGGATGCCCGGCGACAGCCGCCGCGCGACTTCCCGTTCGCATTCCGGCTCGGTGACGGCATGACGCTCCAGCATAATCGCGAACGCGAAGCCGGACAACATGGCGTTGCGGTCGTCGCGGAAGGCTAGCTCCCGCAGCTGCCGTTTCCACAGCTCGTCATCCACGATCTCGTACTGGTCCTGAGAGACCGAATGTATTCGGTTGATGCCGGCGAGCATGGCTTTGGCCGCATCGTCGCTGCAAGCCGAAGCATCGACCAAACCGATGGCCGCCCGGAAGAACAGCTGCGACAGCAGGGGCGCGAGCGGCGCGGTGTCCATCTTGCGAATCGAGCCGTAGCGGATCAATCCGGACAGCTCGAACGCCGCGTCCGCGAGCGGCACGAATTGCTGGCCGTCCACCGAAAGCCGCTGCAGCGCCGCTCTCGCCTCCTCCACGCAAGCGGGAAGACCGCAATCGCTGGAGATGCGGATCAGACGAGAAGCCTCGGCGATATCCGCGCAGTCGGCCAGCCGCTCGCGGATGGCGTAAGCCGCGGCCCACTCGATCGTCTCTCCCTTGAGCGTCGATTCGATCAGCTCGATCTCCGCCTCCGGGGTCCACTGCAGCACCCAGTGCTCCGCCCAGGCGCCGGCGTCCGCGCGCAGCGTCCTCCGCTTCGCGAACGAGACGCCGAGCAGCGCCAGCCGATGAAGGAACGTCGAGCGGTTCAAGTCGAGGAAAGCCGCCTCTTCCGACTTCACCCTGCGATTCTCCCGCAAATCAAGCTCGAGTTCGCCGGCCTCGGCGCGCTTGTACTTCTCCAGCTTCAGCCGCTTCAAGTTTCGGTTCATGTCGTCTTGAATCGGCGTCTGGCTGATCCCTTCCGGCAAATAGCCGATATCCGTGCCGATCTCGGTGCGGGCCATCGCCTCCGCCACGACCGCGCGCTCGCCGTAGCCCAGCGTGACCACCGCCGCGTCCCGCAAATCCTTCAGGATCGGCTGACTGCTCCCCCGCATGGAAGCAAGCGCGGCCGCAAGCCTGACGCCTTCGATCACCGAGGCTGTCGATCGGTACGTACCCTGCTCCCGCAGCCGCTGGGCGACCCGGGTCAAGTAGAGCGACGGCAAGCGCGCAAGCCCGCCTTCCTGCAAGCAATGCCACAGCAGCTCGAAATACGCCGGCGCCGGATTGCCCGCCCCGTAGCCCGAATGGCTGGACAGCTTGTAGTAGGAGTAAGGCATGAGCGTCCGCTTCGTCGCCGTCCGGGGCAGCGCGGCCAGCTGCGCCTCGGTCATCGGCGGCAGATCCGCCGTCAGGCCGGACACATGATGCGCCCCCGTAACAACCACGATCCGCTCGGGCGGAATGCCGTCTTCCAGCCTGCGGGCGATCGCAAGCCGCATATAGCTCTCGCGCACTTCGTTCACGGCGGATTCCACGGGATCGGCAAGCCGCTCGTCGCGTTCGAGCAAGCCGCGCATCTGGCGCGACAGCTCTTCGATCTCCAGCCGGTAGCCGTCCGTTCGCTCGTCGTGTTCGAAGTGCCGCTCCCAGTAGCTTTCGTAATCGTCCTCGCCGCCAAGCGATGCGATCCGCTCGTACAGGTCGTGCTGCTTCGCATAGTAATCGCGGCGAGACACCCCTGACTTGCCCGAGGCGGAAGCATCACCGCGTCTGTCCGCGCCAATTGGCTCATTCGCCGTTCCATCAAGACCTGCCGAGCCAAGCGTCCCATCCTCCGCCTCTTGCCTGACCGCTTTGCGATAATCGTACAACGGGATCGAAATATCCGAAGGCAAGTCGATGAAAGCCGCGCTTGCTCCGTTGGCCGCCGCCCAGCGGAACGCTTCGTATTCCGGCGAATAGGAAGCAAACGGATAGAGCAGCGTCCGAACCGGCAGATTCTCGGTATACGCCATGAGCGCGATCGGCGGCACGACGCCGCTCCTCGTCATTTGGCCGATCCAATCGGTCGCGTCGGAGGGTCCTTCGACGAGCACGACGGACGGCTTGACCGTGTCCAGAAACCGGCGGAGATGATGCGCCCCGGCAGGCGACAGATGCCGGACGCCGAAGACGTGGACGCGGCCCTCTGCCGAGGACGCGCTCAATCGTTCATCTCCCGGCAAGCATTGTAGAGTGGCCGCCATTCCGATCCCCGCTTCTTCATCACGTTCTCCAGATAGTCCTTCCAGACGCTCCGGTCCTTCTCTTCGTCCTTGACGATCGCCCCTTGCAGGCCAGCCGCAAGATCATGCGCCTCGACCTCGCCGCTGCCGAAGCTGGCCGCGAGCGCCATGCTGCCGGTCAGCAGCGAGATCGCCTCCGCCGTCGAGATGACGCCGCTCGGCCCTTTCACCTTCTCCTTGCCTTCCAGCGTCACGCCGGTGCGCAGCTCGCGGAAGATCGTGACGACTTGGCGGATCGCGTCGTCGGCAGGCAGCGAAGAGGCGATCTCGTAGCTGCCGGACAGCTCCTTCACCCGTCTGCGGACGATGTCCACCTCGGTCTCCAGATCGCTCGGCGCCGGCAGCACGATAATGTTGAAGCGCCGCTTGAGCGCGGAGGACATATCGTTGACGCCGCGGTCGCGCGTATTCGCCGTCGCGATGACGGAGAACCCTTTCGCCGCCGCGATCTCGCTGCCAAGCTCCGGCACGGAGATCGTCTTCTCCGACAGAATCGAGATGAGCGCGTCCTGCACTTCGGAAGCACAGCGGGAGATTTCTTCGAAGCGGGCGATCCCGCCTTCCTCCATCGCGCGGTAGATCGGGCTCTTGATGAGCGCCTGCTCCGACGGACCGTTCGCCAGCAGCATCGCGTAGTTCCACGAATAGCGGATTTGTTCCTCCGTCGTACCCGCCGTCCCTTGAATGACTTTGGACGAGCTGCCATGGATGGCGGCAGTCAGATTCTCGGACAGCCAAGACTTGGCCGTGCCCGGCTCCCCGATGAGCAGCAGGGCCCGATCGGTCAGCAGCGTCGCGATCGCGACTTCCACCAGCCGGTTGTTGCCGATGTACTTCGGCGTGATGACCGTGTCGCCGGCGGTGCCGCCGGTCAGAAACGTGAGGACGGCGCGCGGGGACAGCTGCCAGCCGGTCGGTCGAGGCGCCTTGTCGAATTCCTTCAGTGCGGCCAGCTCGTGCGCGTACAGCGCCTCCGCGGGCAATCTCATTACATTCTGCTTCTCAGCCATGCGTATCGTTCCGCTCCTTTGTCAGCCGGGAATTCGGCGAATTGATTGCGTTTGGTGTCCTCCAAAATCGGTTCCAGCACGGCGGCAAGCCGCGCCTTGTTCCGGTCCAGCAGCAGCGCTTCGAGCTCCGGCGCGTACCTGGCCGGGAGCGAGCGAAGCAGCGCGGACGATACCGGATCAATGTATGCGTATCCGTATTGGGCGGTCAACTGCCCGATGAACGCTTTCGCCTGCTCGGATTCCAGCGGTTCTCCTGCTATGTATAGCCCGAGCCACAGCGCATAGGCGATTTCCCGCTTGTTCGGCGTCGCCAGCGCCGCGTCAAGCTTGGTCCGCATAAAGTTCAGCGCGTCCGCGTCCGCCTCGTATCGGAGCAGGTACGGAAGCAGAAGCCGCGGTAAGTCCGCCTCCGCGATCCGCTTTATCCAGCGCGAGTCGGCCAGCGCTTCCGGAAGACGCGGCAGTTCCTCCTGGGCGGTCCCTTCACCGGCGCTTGCCGCCTCGCTTCGCCATGACGCATACCGCAGCTGCTCGTACAGATCCGGCAGCAGCCCGGCCAGCGCTTCTCTGACCGTCCGCGAATCCGGCGTCGACCGCTTGGCGAACAGCGGCGAGAACCGGTCGTACACCTCTGCCGCCGTCCAATGCCGGATCGCCGCCCGCAGCCGGAATCCGGCCAGCCAGCCGTAAGCCGTGCCGTCGCGCGACAGCAGCGCCGCGTCGGCCTCATCGCGTTCCATATCGAGCAGCAGCTGCGCGGCATAATCCTTCGCGTTCAAGTCCGCGCCGGACAGGAACGTCTCATCGCCGAGCAGCTCGGACAGCGCCCGCAGCGCTTCGTCGCTCCGCTTGCCCTCCAGCGAATGAATCGCGGCGGTCAGCCTGGCGTACGATAGCTCGACCTTCGGCGAAGACTTCGCCGGCGGCTGATCCGGATTCTCCCGCTTGCTCCGCTCGAACTCCGCTACGGCGTCGCCATAGTGCGTCAGCTCGCTGCGAATATACCCGACGACCCGCTGCTCCAGCGGTTCGTATCGCGAGCGTCTGATCGGCTCGATCGCCATCTCGTAATCCTTGCCGGACAACGCCTCCATCAGCCGCTGCGCGGCCGCCTCGCTCTCCTGCAGCGCCAGCGCATCGTACGCCGCTTGCCGGATCGCCTTCTTCCCGTCGTGCGAGCGTTCGAGCAGAAGCGGCAGATAGCCGTCGTAGCGCGCAAGCAGGCCAATGGCCTCGATCTGCGGTTCGACCGCCCCTTCCCGAGCCGCGCGCTCGTACAGCGTCAGGTGCTTCTCGCCCTCGATCGCGTGAAGGACGCCGAGCATGCGCGCGTCGGCCTTGCCGCCCTGCGCATCGAACCGACGAAGCAGCACAGGCACAACCTTGCTGCCTATGGAAGGCAGCACATCGCGCGCGAGGTAGTCGGCGATTTCCGGTACGTCCGCCAGCCCCTGCACGGCCGGCAGGAAGACGCGAAAATCGCGGAACACGCCGTCTTCATGGCCTTGCCGGATAACCTGAAGCCGACCGCCGCCTTTGGACGTCAACGCCTCCAGCACTGGCGCCAGCTTGCGGTATGAGACCGTCGTCGGCCCGGCGCTTGCGAGGGCGGCTATCGGCACGCCCGCTCCCTGCGGCTCGCTCTTCCCTTGCGTATACAGCATCGCATGCAGCAATCCGCCCAAGTCGAGCAGCGCGGCAGCCGCTACCGCGCCGCTTGCGTCCGTCGTCTTCCGCACGCCTTCGGCCAGCCGCTTGAACGCAGGCGAGGTCTCCCCCAGCTTGGCCAGCTGCGGCTGCAGCTTGAGCAGTCGCGGGTCGTTGGCGGCGAGGCCGCTGCCGGCGACGAACAGTCGCCGCACTTCCGCGTGCAGTTCCGTTAATATGGCTATACTCATCGTGGCATGCTTCCTTTCTGTAGAGTGGCGGTTGGGCAGCCTATCGCCTGCTCAAACCAATCTCCTTAACTGAATGCTGAGCAGCCTATCGCCTGCTCAAACACAATCTCCTTAACTGAATGCTGAGCAGCCTATCGCCTGCTCAAACCAATCAGTATGTCAAACGTACGATTTCTTCTCCCGTCACGATCGACAACGGCTGTGCCGTCAACCGGCCCGCATCCAAATCGTGGCCGAACATGACGAGCACCGCGACGTCCGCCAGCTGTCCGGGGGCGAGCAGCTCAAGCAGCCCGGCGGTCGGCGGCAGCGCGCCGCCCAGATCGCCGAGCGCCAGCCGGCCGCCCTGCTCGTCTTCCAGCGCATATCCGCCGCCATCGACGGCCGTCAGCCGTCTGGCGCGCAAGAGCAGCGCCGGCCGCTTGAGCGCGAGCGGATTCTTCAGCTCATTCTTGACCAGCTTCAGCCCCTCGGCCAACGAGGTCAGCGCGGAAGCCGCGATTCGCCCGATATCGCCGGTTGTCAGCTCGCGCATCCGCGACTCCTCCCAACGGACGCGCGGGTTGAGCCCGCCCGGATAGGCGAACAGCTCCTTGGCCTCCGCCACTTGGAAGAAGCTGTCCTCTTCCTTGATATATTTCGCCGCCCGGAATGGCCGGTACGTGACCGTTCTCACGACAGCTCCATCCTGCAGCGTTAACCAAAGCCCTTCATCGACGTATTCTCCCCGCGCCTCGTCCGCATAGGAATAGAAGGCCAGCTGAGCCAGTTCAGCGTCTTTGGCCGCGCGGCCATGCTCTCGAAGCTCAGCCAGCTGCCAAGCGTGGCCAATGCGCTCCTCCAGCACGGTCGCAGCATCGGGTCCTTGCTCGGGATCTGCCAGCCTTGCGTTCAGGTAGTTCGCGCTCCGCTTGAGCAGCGCGTACAGCGCCGTCAGCTGGTCCATCGCCTCCGTGTAGACTGCCTCTCGTCCTTCGGCGCGACGCAGCAAGCTGACGAGCGATTCGGCCGAAGACGCCAGCCCTGGCACGTAATAGCTCCCGAGTTCCTTCATCTGTCGCTCCAGCAGCCGCACCATGGCGGCGTCGACCGAAGCGATGCCGCCCTGCGCGATCTGCAGCGCGAGCTTCCGGGCGAGCTCCACGCCCTCCAGCTGCGCGGCTATCTTCTTCGCGAGCGCCGCCTTGTTCGTCTTCTTGCGCGGCGCGGCGCCTTCCGCGGCACCTTCTGCTTCCGCCTGCCGCTTCTCTTCCCGCTTCTCCTCGCGCTTCTCCGCCTTCTCGCGCTTCTCTGCAATATCGTCCGGGACCGCAGCGTTCTCGAACGCGCGACCCTGCGCATACGCGTACAGGAGACCGAGGACGTGTTTGCACGGGAACTGCCGGCTTGGGCAGGAGCACCGGTATACCGGGCTCTCCGGCTTCGCGAAATCCGCCGAGCACCGGTACGGCTCCTTCCCGCTGCCCTTGCAGGCGCCGAACAACAGCGTGCCGTCCTCCGATTGGTTTAACGCCGCGAAGCTATTTTTCTTGACCAGGTCTCGGCCGTTCTTGGCCGCGGCCGCGTTCAAGGCGATCGAATCGACGAATGCCTCCGTAACCGTCATCATGCGTGTCATCTCCATCTATGCCGGGATACCCTACTATTTCCACGGCTGGATTGATTTTTCCTCTTAGTCATATGCGCCGCCGAGACGTACATGTCCTAAAAAAATGCATAAAAAAACCGGAAGCCTCTCCGGCCTCCGGTTCGCGTTGCTATACGCCCATCTTTTTGCGCTGGTTGTTGACTTTCTTGTGGTTCTGGCTTTTCATGACCGCTTGATTGCCGCCATGGCCATGTTTCTGTCTGCCGCCCTCGGCTTGCTCTTGTTTCTTCTGGGCCAGCTTCTGCTTCACTGCTTCGGCAAGCGAAATCTTCTTCTTCTCTTCCGGTTGGACCGATTGTTCTTCTGACATGAGATCACCTCATCTGCGTGTTCTGTTAATATTGTATCGTTTTTTCGCGCCGCTTTCCACCTGGGAATTGGGCAAGCCAGACTCGACTGCCAGCCGTTGCCGAAGGCAGCCGCCTTACTCCCGCAGCGCATCCTTCAGACGGGTGGACATTGTCTCCTGCACCTTCGCGCGGATGACGCTCCGCAGCTTCGCATTCTCCTCGCGCAGACGCCCAAGTTCCTCGCGCAGCTGCCGGTTCTCCTCCTGCAGCGCCGCCGCGTCCGCCGCCTCAGGCGCTGTGTCGCTATCTTCCCTCATGCACCCATCCTCCGTCCGTTCAAACCACTACTCGCCACGGTTCATTGTAGCGCAGCGTGAGCTCGACCCGCAAGCGGGCGTGCAGATCAGAAGCGGCAGGCCGCCGTCTATTTGCTCGAGAAACGACCATAGCTCGCCGCGAACCGCTTCATCCGATAGTACGCTCGGCGGTCGATGCTGCGAAGCGGATGGAACTGCGGATGATTCGAGTTGACCTCCAGCACCCAGAGACGCCCGCTCCGGTCGAACGCGAAATCGACGCCCATCTCCCGCATGCCGGCGCGTTTGCCGCTCAGCAGCCGGGCAATGCCGAGCGCCTTGCTCTCCAGCAGCTCGCTGCGCTGGATGCCTTCCTTCTCGCCCAACCCTTTGCGGCGCCACAGCTCCGGCAGCGTGACGAGGCGGCCGCCCTGCGCGTAATTCGTGACGATTTTGCCCTTTACCCCGATCTTGGCGAATTTGCCCGTGCACGTCCACTTGCCGCCCGGCTTGCGCTGGACCATCACGCGCAGATCATAGGGACTTCCTTCCACGGTATCCAAATCGATCGCGGCCTGTACGATCATGGGGCCGCTCGACTTTGCCTTCATATACCCGTAAGCCGCTTCAATCGAATCGAACGTCCTGCGGCTCTGCTTGCGACGTGTAGTGTCCAGCAGCTCGCACCCGCCCTCATGCAGCGAAACTTTGAAAATCCCCATGCCCAACGAACCGACATCCGGCTTAATATAAAGGATCGTGCAGCGCTCGGTCATCCTCAAGACGCCTTTGCGCGTAAATCGCACGGTTCGAGGGACCAGCTCCCGCAATTCGTCATCCGCGGACAAATATCGGCATACGCGAAGCTTCCCCCTCAGCGTGGCGCTGTTATAGGTTTTGCGCGTCATGGATATCACCTCGCAATACCTTATGTCCAAGTGCGCCGCGCCTCCTGTGTCATTGGCATGGGTCCAAATGCCGTGTTTTGGCGCTCTTTGCTCGCATGGTGCGCCAAGCAAGCCGAAAATTAGACAGATCCGCCGGATTAATCGCCGGAACCGCCGTCCTCCTTCGATGCTTGTCGGAATCAGCAAAAAGGAACGTCGCGGCATCCCTTCCTGCATTGCTTACGCGATGAACGTCTTGCGCCCCACCATTTGCCGGTTCCCGCCAAACCGAGCTATTTCGCGTATTTCGACACATGATTCCTCATCTCGCCACGATGACCGGCAACTTTTCGCGATCGTCCATCGTCACCTAAGCTATCAAGCTTGCATCTTCGCTCTCGCATGGTTTGCGATTGTTTACAAGCCTGAAACAAGCCGTTGATAGAATCGACAACATTCTCTTCTACAATCGGGTAATAGAATAGAAGGAGATGAGACGATGACAACAACTACGCGCAAAAGCACGAACCGACTCGCCACACTGCTGCTCGGCGCCAGCCTGCTGGCAGGCTGCACGGTATCCGGCATCGCGGAGACAACTGCCCATGCGGCGGGCGCTTCCAATTTCCTGCAAGAGAATGCCGCCATCCGTACCATTACGAAGAACGCATCCGGCAAGACATTCGTTACAAATAAACTGAGCACGGCCGTGCTCGTGAATAAGCAGCGCAACCTGCCGTCCACCTACGTTCCCGCCGATCTGGTCGTGCCGAACGTGCCATTCTCGTTCGCCGGCAGCAGCCCGAAGAAGCAGATGCGCGGCATCGCCGCAGACGCGCTGGAGAAGCTGTTCGCAGCCGCCAAGAAAGATGGCATCAAGCTGGCTGCCGTCTCGGGCTACCGCTCCTATGCGACGCAGAAGGCGATCTTCGACCGCAACCAAGCGATCAAAGGCGCGGACGTCGCTAACCGGACGAGCGCCCTTCCCGGCCAGAGCGAGCACCAGACGGGCCTTGCCATGGATATTTCCAGCGCCTCGGCGGGATACGCCCTCGAAGCCAGCTTCGGCGACACGAAGGAAGGCAAGTGGCTGGCGAAGCACGCCCCCGAATACGGCTTCATCATCCGTTATGGCAAAGGGATGGAGAAGCTGACCGGCTACTCGTACGAGCCCTGGCATGTGCGTTACGTAGGAGTCTATATCGCCAAGGAAATTACGAATAAGCACCTGACGCTAGAGCAGTATTTGGCCCAGTATAATTAATGGCGCGCAAATCCGGGCGGGCTCAATGCGCGCTTCGTAAAGTCGTGTATGCGCGGGCTGACAATGGACGATGTATCGGCCGCATCTCGGCTTCCGTTAGCTCCGGCAGGGCGCGCAGCGCTAGAGGTTGGACCGCCGACGTGCGACCCGGCATCGCATGCCGCGATGGCATCGACGCACCGGGCGACGCGCGGCGCGGAAATTCGCTTCTGGCGCATGGATTGCTGCTTATGTGCGGGCAGCCCCGCCACTGAAAGAACGCACCGCTCGGGAACGAGCCGGTGCGTTCTTAGTTTCGCTTGCGTCACGGATGATATTCGTGGATGAGCTCCATTTTCAAGTCCCACGCCTTGCGGCTTAAAGTTATCCGATATTCCTCCGGATTAAGCATGCGCCGAATCTCGGGCCGGAACAACGTCAGCTGGGATTCGTGGTACGCGCGAATGGCTTCCACGGCGGGCAGCTCGTAGACCAGCTCGCCGTTCACGTAGATATCGTGCAGCAGCCGCACGCTATCGTAGTCATGGAGCGTCTTGCTGCGGTACGGGGTCGCCGGATCGAACAGCAGCAGCGGCGCGCCCTCGCGTGCCTCCTCCTCGCTGCCGAGCGCGATGTAGTCGGCTTCCGCCCGGCCGCTCTGGCGATTCAGCAGGCGATATGTCTCTTTGACGCCGGGATTGGACACTTTCTCGGGATTGCCCGAGATTTTGATCACCGGTTGGTAATCGCCGTCCTTGTTCTCCTTGGCGACGAGCTTGTAGATGCCCCCAAGCGAAGGCTGATCCGCCGCGGTAATGAGCTGTGTCCCGACGCCCCAGACGTCGATCCGCGCGCCTTGCGCCTTCAGGTTCATGATCAGGTTCTCGTCCAGGTCATTCGACGCGATGATTTTCACGTATGGGAAGCCCGCGGAATCGAGCATCGCGCGCGCTTCCTTCGAGATAAGCGCCAGGTCGCCGCTGTCCAGCCGGATCGATTGCAGCTTCTTGCCCTTCGCCTCCAGCAGCTTGGCCGTCTTGATTGCGTTCGGCACGCCGCTCTTCAATGTATCGTACGTATCGACGAGCAGCGATACTTGATCCGGCAGCGCTTCGGCGAACTTCGCGAACGCTTCTTCCTCCGTATCGTGCGCCTGAATCCAGGCATGGGCGTGCGTCCCTTTGGTCGGGATGCCGAACAAGAGACCTGCGCGTAAGTTCGACGTCGCGTGGAAGCCCGCGATATAGGCCGCCCGTGCGCCCCATACCGCGGCATCCGCCTCCTGCGCCCGTCTCGTGCCGAATTCGAGCAGCATGTCGTGCGGGGCCACCTGCTTGATTCGCGAGGCTTTCGTCGCGATCAGCGTCTGGTAGTTCATGAAATTGAGGATCGCCGTCTCGATCAGCTGCGCTTCGAATATGCGGGCTTCCACCCGGATAATCGGCACATTCGGGAAGACGAGCGTCCCTTCCGGCACTGCGCGAATGCAGCCCGTGAACCGGAAATTCCGCAGCTCCTCTAGAAATCCCTCTTGGTACGCCTCTTCCTGCTGCCGCAAATAGTCGATCACTTCGTCATCGAACTTCAAATGCTGAATATAATGCACGATCCGCTCCAGCCCGGCGAACACCGCGTAGCCGTTGCCGAACGGCAGCTTGCGGAAGTACGCTTCGAACACCGCTTTCTTGTTCAGCGATCCCTGCACCCAATGGGCGTACATCATGTTGATCTGATATTTGTCCGTATGTAGACTCAAATTCGAGTAGTTCACTCTCGTCACTCCTGTCCGCGCCGCCGCAGCCGGCTGATCCTGTTCGTAGTTTGCCAAGATGGCGCGTTCCTAACCATCCGCGCGTGCTGCGCCGCCCTATTTGCTTCTATAAACTCCTTCGTGCAGGTTCAAGCGGAACACCTAGATGCAGCCAACTAACGGCAGTAATTAACATCGCTGTTCACATTCGCCGCGACTGCTCCTTCTCATTCATAGTCCCAATCGAGGTGTATCCGTTATTATCGAAGAAGTACGCGTCTTCCCCTCTATTATCCCACTCTTCCTGAAAATTGTCCCGCCTCTCGCCAGCAAGCACCAGCCCCATCTCTCGCAATCAGCAAGCCGGTCCATCTCCCCCACGCCAAAAAACCGTGCACCGCACAACTTGCATGCGCGGCGCACGGCCTTATCCATCCTGATCGCATTGCCTACATCACCTTCTTAACCGGACGTTTCGTATACCGGTTCGCGTACGCCGAGGCCGCATACGACTCGGGCTTGACCCGGGCGAGGAAGACGCCCGATGCCTCGACCCGCTCCACCATCTCCTGGACATAAAGAGACGTCTTGTTCACGACGGGCTCCGTGCCCGCGTCAATGTCGATGAACGACTCCAGCGAAGCGCCCTGGTAGACGTATGGCAGCAGCGGTGCTTCCATGATGTGGAGCAGATCGTCCGCGAAATAAGCGGCCAACTCCTGCGAGAGCGCCGTCTCGTAAGAGAGCTTCTCCCTCAGGCTAATCACCTCGCGAGGAAGGACGACGACGCGGTAGCATGCCCATGCCCCTTTGCCCGGACGGTGGAGCACGATGCCGGTGACGAATTTCGTGTAGCCGCGGAACACCTGGGAATCGGTGCCGATGACGAAATGATACGCGCACCTCAGGTCTTGCCCGATAAAACGGAGCATCCGGTTCATGACGTCTTCGAGCGTCATGCCGCTCTCGCTGACGTTCTGGAAGCGCAAATCTCCCCATCTTGAAGACTGTTTGCTCATGGAATCACTCCTTTAACGATCATTGGTTTGCGTTCATGGTCGAGACCAGGAATGCAGCATTGATCGATACACATTGGTTTGCGTTCATGGTCGTAAGACCAGGAATGCAGCATTGATCGATACACATTGGTTTGCGTTCATGGTCGTAAGACCAGGAATGCAGCATTGATCGATACACATTGGTTTGCGTTCATGGTCGAGACCAGGAATGCAGCATTGATCGATATCATTGGTTTGCGTTCATGGTCGAGACCAGGAATGCAGCATGGAT
Organism: Paenibacillus aurantiacus; assembly: GCF_042431225.1. NCBI lineage: Bacteria > Bacillati > Bacillota > Bacilli > Caryophanales > Paenibacillaceae > Paenibacillus > Paenibacillus aurantiacus. The sequence continues at coordinate 25,040 of NZ_JBHMDO010000026.1, forward strand.
CGATACACATTGGTTTGCGTTCATGGTCGAGACCAGGAATGCAGCATGGTTTAAGCAGCTAAAGCAGATTTATTCCGCGCGCGAGAGGTTCTATGCCTTTTTTCGCCTACACGCCCTTGATGACGGCCATCGGCTTGCACCGGGCCACGACGTCCGCCAGTTTCGCGCCGACGACGCTATCGATAATTTGGTCGACATCCTTGTACGCTTGCGGGCATTCGTCGAGAATCGTCTCGAGCGTCCGGTGGTTGACGAGAATCTCGTCCTCCGTGCCGACCCGCAGCGATTGCGCGAACGCGTCGACCGTGACGAGTTCTTTCGTCGCCCGGCGCGAACGGAGCCGTCCCGCCCCGTGGCAGATCGAGTAGAAGTTCTTCGCGCCTTCTTCGCGTCCGACCATGATGTACGACGCGGTCCCCATGGAGCCCGGGATAAGCGCGGGATGACCGGTCGTCTTATAAGCCATTGTATTCAGGAAATGGCCAGGCGGTAGTGCGCGGGTCGCGCCCTTGCGGTGGACGAGCATCGGTTCGTTCCGGTGAAACTCCTTCAGCGCGTAGTTATGCATCAAGTCGTAAAGCACCGGCAGCTCGATCGCCTCGCCGAATACGTCCTTGAACGCCTGGCGCACGCCGAACGCGATCATATGGCGGTTGCTCACGGCGAAGTTGAGCGCGGAGTACATCAAATTCAAGTAGTGCTGCCCTTCATGACTGACCACCGGCGCGTAGACGAGGTTCGGGTCGGGATTTGAGATTCCCCACAGTGCCATCGTCTCCTTGAGCGACTTCGTATGCTCGCGGCCGAGCATTGCCCCCCAGGCGCGCGAGCCGGAATGAATCATGACGACGACCTGGCCGTCGAACAGCCCCCAGCTCTCCGCGGTCTCGCGCCGCGCCTCGTCGATCTCGATCGCCTGCAGCTCGATGAAGTGGTTGCCGCTGCCAAGCGTGCCGAGCTGACCGTGGGCATTCCTGCGAATCCGGGCGGGCAACTCGCTCAAGAACGCATGATCGAACTTGAACGTCGCCTCCTCGACGTGCGTCAGCCAGCGCGCGTCCGGCACGTATTTCTCGGGCAGTCCACGAAGGCCGAGACGGACGACCTCCATGATGTCGATGTCCGCATAGTTCGAATTTACGCGTTCGTTCGTCGGCACGTACCGCTCGATCGCCTCGATCAGCTTGCGGCGGACCGCCGGGTCTTGAATGTCCTTCTTGTGCAGCGGCGTCAGATGGACCCGCATGCCGCAGCCGATGTCGACGCCGACGATCGACGGCGAGACGAACCCGTCCTTCATCCGCCAGACGGCCGTCGTGCCGATACAGGTGCCAACGCCGACGTGGGCGTCCGGGGTGTAACTCATGTACATGCTGCGCGGGATGCGCAGGTTATTGTCCGCCATCTCGTACACCTTCGGCTCGAAGGCGCCGAACACGTCCGCGTTCGCGAAGACGTGCAGACGGCCGTGGGGCAGCTCGATCTCGTGATGATTCGCCCCGTGATGATTCATGTTTCCGTTCAACTTGCTTACCTCCTTGGTTTAAATAAAAAAGCTGCCGGTCCGCTCGTTCCCCTTGTCCCCCGCCTTTAGGCAGGTAGAGAGGAACGCCGCGATCCCGGCAGCTCGAATGGCCATTGCTTACGTCGACGCGCAGGCTGGCAGCGTCTGGCATGCAGACGAGCAAGCGCGCGCGGCGCCCTTTGCGGGTACGAGCGGATGGCCGGCCGAGCTGCCGGCAGACGCGGATCCTTCTCTATGCGGTTGAATTCCTGCTGCAGCTGATGTTGAATCGCAATCATCGTTCTCATAGCCGTAATGCCTCCTTTTCTCGTCAAAATGGGTATAAAAAAAGACTGCGGGGCGCCGCCTCTCGTCACATGGACGAAAGAACAGCCGCCAGCCTGCAGCCTCCTAGCCAGATGCGTATGGGAATGCAAGGACATGCCTGCTCATCGGCAGGCGCACCTTGTCCGTACGGTTCCGGGGAAGCCGCTTATTCGATCGAACGCGAAAGGATGCACGGCATCCGAAATGCTCTCTTGCGCTGCCGCTATCGTGCGTTCGTACTGCTGCATGTTCGCCAGGTTCTTCATCGTCCGTGCCTCCTTTCGTCGCGTCTCATTCTAAATTAGTGGCTATCTTATCATGGCCCCTTCGAGGGCGTCAACCACTTTATGGGACCATTTTCAAAAAATACAAAAACCTCTGCCGCCCCTACGATCCACACGGCCGGCCGTTAATATAATACATCTCCTCGCGGTATACCTTGAACGCCAGCTCCAGCTCCGCGACTCCCGCCGCCCGCAAATGGCGCGTCACCGCTTCGGCAAAACGATCCCGAGCGTCGTCGCCCCGCTCGAACCAAGCCGCTTCCGCGAACGGATAGCTCGCCGTGCCCTCACCTCCGTAGATCGGTACCGTCTCCATCAAATCCACCGTGAAATTATCAAGGCCGCATTCGCAAATGTCGGCCAGCTCGGCGACGAGCGGACCGATCACGGATGCCAGCGCGCCCTGCGCGACCCCTCTGAACGTTAACTGAGGCATATCTCTTCTCCTCTCCAAATGGAACTTGCCCCCATCTTACCTTGACGATTTGCGGCTGTCCAGGGCGCCACCATCCCCCAAAAATTGCAAACGAATGACAATTTTCATGAAAAAGGGGCAAAATATGCGTAAAATTCAACTATTCTTTTGTCAATCGGTAGATTTCTTTCTATAATAGAGGTACAACATGAAAGTTTAGGAGACGATGGTTGTGACGAAATGGGGAAGAAACGAGCTCTGTCATTGCGGCAGCGGGCTCAAGTACAAGCGATGTCATCTAGGGAAGGACGAGCAAGCGGCCGGATCGGGAACGCCAAGCACGGCGCCTGCCTTCGACCCGACGACGATCGACATTCACGAGATGATCGAAGGTTTGACGTGGAGCAGCGAAGCGTATCGCGAACTTTCGAACGAGCTCGTGGCTAATATGCAAGGCCGCTATGAACCGGATACGGTTTATTTTGCCGTTATTCTGTGGAACCGCTTTTCCTCCGAGACGCAGCCGGTCTACCGTAAGACCGGCGTCTACTGCGCCGCGATCGAGTTTTTCTTCAACGGCGGCACGATGGCCGAGCTGGCCGCGAAGTACGAAGTGTCCTCGTCCACGCTGTCGAAGCGTTACCAGGAAGTATTCGATTTTGCGCTGTCGCTCTCCTTTGGCGCCGGCCCCGCATAGCGTCAGCCGTTCCCTCCCCTGTTCATGAAGCCGCCCGTTCGCTCTGCCCGAACAGGCGGCTTTTCGCGTTCCTCTCCAGATTCCTCCATTTTTTTCTATAGGCTCCGTTTGCCCGCCCTGCTACAATGGTAAGAACAGATAATCACCTTTTTAGCACGACAGCCAGAGGAAGAAAGGGGCTGCAACCAATGAGCTCTTCATTGGAATTCGACTACCGGTCAATCGTTCATTATTCGCCGATCCCCACGGCCGTGCTGGCCGCAGAGCAAGGCGAAATCGTATATGCCAATCCGGCCTTCTGCCGCCTGGTCGGCTACGAGGAAGAAGCGGCGCTGCGCGGTCTGACCTGGACGGAGCTGACCGTGCCAGGCGACGCGGAGGTGCCCGATCATCGCGCCCTTGCGCGGAAGATGCTGGATTCGCAAGACGGCCGCATCGAGCGGGAGCTGCGAATCGCGCAGAAGAACGGGGATCTCGTCCCCGCCCGCGCCCATCTCTATCGCATCCTGGACGGGAATCCCGCTCCAGCCGTCATCATGCTGCAGTTCATCGACCTGACCGATGTCCGGTCGGAGGAACGCAGGCTGCGCAAGGATCTGGAGCTGCTCTCGCTCATTACGGAATATACGCAGGATGTCATCTCGTTCAGCGAACCCGATGGCACGATCCTATACTGTACGCCCTCGATCCTGCCGGTGCTCGGCTACGAGCCGAAGGACGTCGTCGGCCGCAACCGGATGGAATTCTACCATCCTGACGATGCCCAGGAGATGCGCAGCGACCGTTCCAAGCTGTATTCGGATCGGGATACGTTCGTGCGCCGGGCCAAGCACAATGACGGGCATTATATATGGCTCGAGATCGTCTCGCGGATTATCCGCAACGCGGAGACGGGCGAGCCCTCCAAGGTGCTGACGATTACCCGCGATATCACCAAACGCAAACAATACGAGGACACGTTGAGCCGTGCCCAGGAGATCGCGCATATCGGGTGCTGGGACTGGGATTTGATAAGCGGCCAATTGACTTATTCCGAGCAGCTGCGTCAGATTTTCGATTATCAGCTGCCAGCCACCGCGTACTCGCTGGATTCCCTGCTTCAATGCATCCACCCGGATCATCTGCCCCGCGTCCTCTCGGCCTTGACGCGGATACAGACCGGGCAGAAGGGCAACGATCTTACGTATCAGATCCTCTTGCCCAATGGCGAACTCCGCGTGATTCATGCCCAGTGGGAGCCGGAGCTTGATGTGAACGGCAATCCCGTCCGAATCATCGGCATGATTCAAGATATTACGCAGCGCGAGCGATACATCACGCAGATCGAGCAGCTCAGCCACGAGTACGCGCTCATTCTCAATACGGTATCGGAGGGCATCTGCGGCTTGGATATGGATGGACGGTGCACGTTCATCAACCCGGCCGGCGCGCGCAAGCTCGGATATTCGATTGCCGAGCTCGAGGGAACATTATGCCTGAATCATATTCAACAGACGGCACCGGATGGCAGCCACTACGCGGCCGGCCAGACGCCGATCCATGCCGCCATCTTGCTCGGCGAAGCTCCGCTGTGGAAGGAAGGCATTTTCTGGCGCAAGGATGGCTCCAGCTTCCTGGCCGAATACCGGGTGACGCCGCTCTTCGATAACGGCAAGCAGATCGGCGCGGTCGTGAACTATCACGACAAAACGAGCCAGAAGGAAATTTTGCGCGCCAAAGAGATGGCTGAGCAGGCCGATCGGGCCAAATCGGAGTTTCTGGCCATCATCAGCCACGAGCTCCGGACGCCGATGAACGGCATCGTGGGCATTATGGACCTGCTCACCGATACCGAGCTGGACGAGGAGCAGCACGCCTATATGGACATTATTCGCAAGAGCAGCGATTCGCTGCTGTACATCCTGAACGAGGTGCTGGATTACAGCAAGCTGGAAGCGGGCAAAATGTCCATCATGCACGAGCCGATCGATATCGCGCATCTCGTGGAAGGGGTGCTGACCTTATTTACCCCTTCCGCGCAGGAGAAGCGTCTTGCGCTCAAATCGGCGCTGCACGAATCGATCCCGCCCATCTTCATGGGAGACGGGGCTAGACTGCGTCAGATTCTGATCAATCTGGTCGGCAACGCGATCAAATTCACGGACAGCGGCGAAGTCTCGGTGACGGTCGAGCCGCTCGGCAATCCCGACCCGCACGCGCTCACGCTCGCATTCTATGTCAAAGACACCGGCATCGGGATTCCGGCCCATCTGCAGGGCCTCTTGTTCCAGTCGTTCTCCCAGCTCCACCCGTCGCTCAACCGCAAATATGGCGGCACCGGCCTCGGTTTGTCGATCTGCCGCAAGCTGGTCGAGCTAATGGGCGGCATCATCGGGGTCGACAGCGGGGAAGGCGCTGGCTCCACCTTCTATTTCACGCTGCCGTTCGGCACGCTTTCCGCGCCAGAGGTTCCCGCCGAAGCCGCCGAGACCGGCCGCGCACCCGCGCCGGCGTTCGGAATGGCGCTGTCCCCTACAGAAGGCCCACAGCAATAAATATAGACATAAGAGAAGAACAGGCAGCGGCCATGGCCGCTGCCTGTTCTCTTATGCATTCGGACCGAGCAACGCGCACGTCGTGCAGCTCGGCAGCGCCGTCCACACTACCACCAGATGGTCACTTGGCCGTTCGCTTATCGAGGCGGCGGAGGCATACGCTGCCGAGCATCATAATGTATGTCATGCTGTAACCGATGAGCGTTACTTTAGAAGCAGAAGCCGATCGTCGGTATTCCCCGGCTCGCCGCGGCCGTCGGTATTGTTCGTGATGACGTAGACCCGACCGTCCTTCACCGCCGCGTCCCGCAGCCGGCCCTCGGTACGGACGAGCGTCTCCCTGCTGGTGGCATCCAAATCGAAACGGACCAGCGATTGTCCCCGCAAGCCGGTCACAAGCAGACCGCCGCTGGCATCGACCGCCATACCCGATGGCGCCAGCGTGTCTTCGCCGGTATGATAGAGCGGCGCGATCATTCCTTCCTTCGTCGCCCCCCCGATGATGGCTGGCCAGCCATAGTTGCCGCCTGCCGTAATGCGATTCAACTCATCATGGCCGCCGGGGGAGCCGGAAGGACCGTGCTCCGAGCTGTACAGCACGCCCGCCGAGTCCCAAGCAATTCCCTGCGGGTTGCGGTGGCCGTAGGAATAGACCGGCGATCCAGGGAACGGATTATCCGCCGGGACGGTACCGTCGCGCTTTATCCGCAATATTTTGCCGGCCAGAGCTGCACGGTCCTGAGCGGACGCTTCATCCTGCGCATCACCGGTCGTGGCATAGAGATAACCGTCTGGCCCAATAGCCAGCCGCCCGCCGTTATGATTGGCCGCCCCCGGGATGCCGCCGAGCAGCTCCCGCTGTTCGGACCAGCCCTTGCCGTCCGCGCGCTCGCGCAGCAGCACGATCCGGTTCAACCGCTCGCCGCCTTCCTCGTACGTATGGTAGGCGAACGCCTGTCTCGACGTCTCGAAATCCGGCGCAAGAGCGAATCCGAGGAATCCGCCTTCGCCCTCTTCCTTCACCGGCTTGCTCAGCGTTACCTGCTGCCTCCTCTGCTTGCCGTCGCCGACTTTAACGACCGTGCCGCCCCGTTCGCTAATATAGATCGCATTCGGCGCAAGCGCGATGGCCCACGGCGTATTCAGCTTCTCCGCCAGTACCTCGTAGGCCGCGGTATCCGATCCATCCTCGACGCGAATCGCCGCCTCCTGCGCCGGAGCTCCCGTCGTTCCGGCGTCCTCGCCGCCGCGCCCGCTCCCGTCGCACGCTGCCAATGCGCCTGCCAGCACGGCCACCAGCGCCGCCGTCCCATACTTGCCACTTGTCATCTTCATCCCTCCCGACCATTCTCGTTATCTATCAGTATAGCAGCTTCTATAGGTTTTTAACCCTGAACGGCGATCTCGCAAGCTAGCAGCCAACAAGGCTATGATTCCTACAGCCGCGCGTGTACGTTAAGGTCGTCCCTCATGGGGGCCTTCTTCGTCTGCTTCGCGAGCGGGCCGTCTCGTCCACGATCAGCTCGCAAGCCGTTCCGCCTACTTCGTTCCGCTCTGTACGGAGCTTGGCTGCACTTGGCCGACTTCTCCAAGCCAGCGGCGATTACCGTTCTCATCGACGTGCTTGCGGGACCAGCCAGCGTGAACGCCTGACTCGAAAGCATGCTTCGCGTTCATCGGCGTGAGCACTGTGGTGCGCCGCCAGCGGAGCTTGGCCTCATCGCGGTTTGCGGCGGCGCCGCGAAGCGATATCGCTTGGGCAAGAAATCTATGAATCGGATAATGTTTCCCCCTTCTGCGGCATAGATTGTCATATAGGCATCCGTCGCCCCCGCGCGGGCGGCAGCCGCCATATTATACGCATGAGCGAAGATGCGGATAGCCGCCGCTCATCCAGGGAGAAGCCGCTATGAAAAATCAGGAATCATGGGTAAATTTCGCGTTTCTGCTCCTTATTCCGCTGCTTATTCTGGCGGGGTATAAGGCGAGCCTTGACCCCGGCCGCGCCGCCTCGCCGCCCGGCGCGAGCGTCTCTCCCCGGTTATCCGCATTCATCGGCGCAGGACCCGGCGCCGCGCTGGCTGCGCCCGCCGCGGTTACCGCTAGCGGTGCTGCTCCCGCCGCGCAGACGGTCCTCCCGCCTCCAAGCGAGCCTATCGACACGTCTGCGGGAGTCGCCGAAGCCCGCTTAGAGCCTATTGCGTTGTACATACAAACCGGCACCTACGCGCAGGCGGGCGATTCCCCGCAGCGGGATGCCGTCGCGACGCTCGAGCAGCTCAGCGACAACCGGTATCGCCTGCATGCCGCCGTTCGCCAATTCGGCCGCGATGCCAGCGTGCTCGATGCGGAATTTACGGTGGAGGGTCAGACCGCCGTCTTCATCGACGAGGCGTTCCGCGAGCTCTCCCTCACGTTCAACGACGATTCGCTATCGATTGAATATCCGGCGAACGCCTTCGGCGAACCGGAGGCGGATTTAAGAGGCATCTATTATTTGCGCAGCGCCCCCAGCGACGAGTCGCCGTTCCTCCGGGCGCTCTACGACAGCATCCAGTTGTCGGGCACGCTCCGTCAAGGCGAGGCGGTCATCCATACTTATCTCCTTGACTCGAATGAACGCTTGCTGCTGCTTGATTGGCGCCACGGGGAGGACGATGCGGAGACGGGCATTCCGGCGCTCGTCCGTTATCACCCCGCCACGGGACAATTCACGCCGATTCCATGGGACAACGTGCTGGAGACGCTGCGCCTCTGGGACGCGAACGAAGCGATGATCTATGAAATCACCCATAGGGCTTATGCGGATCGCTACCGCGAGGTGCTGGCTATCCGCTCGGGCCTCGGCAAGCCGCAGGATGCGCCGCTGTCCGAGCAGGAATCGTTCTACATCGCCACCGGCGAGCGCGGCGTCACCCGAACGGACCGGGCGCGCACGGAACCCGAAGCGGCAGGCTCCCGGTATATCCAGGAGGTCGATTCCTCGGACGAAGCGACCGTGCTCGTACATCTGTATGAAATCGCGGGAGATGGCCAAGAATCCCATACCGCCACCGTAGATTGGCTGGAAATTGACCGTCATACAGGAAGGGTGAGCGGCATGTTCGACGCATAACCGCGCAGCGAACGCTGCCGACAACCAAGAAGGCTGCCATCTCCGGCAGCCTTCCGCTGTATCTCCCTAAGTCGTAACCTAGGCGCTAGGAACCTCTCGCGCCGGCACCTATTGGACGGCCTCGGCATCCCGCAAGCGCTGCTCGCGCTCCGCCAATGTCCAACTATACACATACTGCTCCCCTTGCGCGCCGATCCGTCTGCGTCCCGTATCGGTGAAGCCGACCCGCTCGTACAGCTTCTGCGCAGGAATATTGCGATGGTTCACCGCCAGCACGATCTCGTCGCATCCTGGGAAGCGCGCCTGCACGAACGATGGGATCAGCGCCATGCCCTGCTTGGCATACCCGTTGCCCTGCATCGCGTTATCGATCGAGAAGGCCGTCAGCAGCATCGCCTGGGGATTGTCGGTGTAATCTTTCACCCGCTCGCTATCGTGGAGCAGGAAGAAGCCGGCCGGCTCTCCGCCTGCCGCGATCACAACCGGGTGCCGTCCCGGCATCGGTTCCAGGAGCTCGGCCGGCAGCGCGGTGAACCTGGCCTGCTCGGGAGGCAGCCGGAATGCCCGCAGCCGCTCTTCGTGCCCTTCCGTTAATACCTGTAATTCGACCGTCATCGTCCACATCTCCTCGTGGTGTTGTTCTGGTCCATCTTCTATGACGCGGGGAAAGTTATCCGGCTCCCCGTACCGCGTTAATCGCTTCTTTGGCACGAGCCGCTTCCTCGCCGATTGCCAGGCTAATCTCCGCCTCGGATAGCGAAGGCCACTGCTCGCCCAAGTTCCGGTATGCATAAATAATACCTCTGGAAGACGAGATAATCGCCCCTTCCCCGCGCGCGTCGAAGAACGGCCTGAGCGCCTCCGCCGTTCCGCCTTGAGCGCCATACCCCGGCACGAGGAAGATCGCGCTCGGCAGCGCCGCGCGAATCGCGGCGGCCTCCTCCGGATACGTGCCGCCTACGACGGCGCCCACGCAAGAATAACCGTGTGCCCCTACGGAACGCGCCCCCAGACGTCCCAGTTCGGCGGCCAGCTTCATGTACAGCTTGTCCCCGTCGCCCAGCTTCAAATCCTGCAGCTCGCCTGACGACGGATTGGACGTCTTAAGCAGCACGAAGACGCCTTTCCCCGCCGCTTCGGCCGCTTCGATGAACGGCATATAGCCGTCGCTGCCCAAGAACGGGTTCACCGTCACCATGTCGCCTGCGATCGGACCTTCGCCCAGGAACGCGCGGGCATAAGCGGCCGAGGTCGGTCCGATATCGCCGCGCTTCGCGTCATTCAGCACGAGCAGTCCTTTGCTCCGCGCGTAGCGGATCGTCTGCTCCAGCGCGGCAATGCCGTCCGCGCCGTAAATCTCATAGTAAGCCAGCTGCGGCTTGACGGCAACGACATGCTCCGCTACCGCATCGATGACGATCCGGTTGAACGCGTAGATCGCCTCCGCCGCGCCTTCGCCGGTCTCTGGATCAACACCCTGACGAACTACGTCCGGTATGTAACGCAGGTCCGGGTCCAACCCAACGACCAGCGCCGTCCGTTTCCTTCTGCCCTCTACGATCAGCCGATCCCCAATATGATTCATGCTCCACCTCGGTTATTTATTGTACGCAGCTGCTTGTCCCAACCAGCCTAAAGCTCCGCCCGGGAAAGTTAGGCGATTCGCTGCCGTCTTGCCCGCCGCCAGCTTGCGATGCCATAGCGGATCCCGTAGTATGCGGCGCATACGAGCAGTGCCTTCAGCCCTTCCAGCCACGGGTTTATCGGTCCGCCGAACACAACCCGCGACGGCGGCGGGTTCTCCTGCTGCGAGGTGTAGGCATCCCGAATATCGGACGACTCGTACGCCTCGGGCATATCCGGCGCGAACCATACCGTCATGACCATGCCGAGCGCAATGCCGCCCAGCACATACAGCAGCGCCCCGACGACTAACGATTCCATCAACAGTTTCACATTCATGCGCCCTCTCGCCTCCGGCCCGGAATCTAGCAATCTCCTTCTTTCGTGGTAAATGTTACCTTAGTTAATGGCGCGAAACAATAACAACCGCCCTTTAACCGGCAAAAAGGTTCACGCCGTTAACGGAACCGTTAACAACGTGAACCTCTATGAAGTCTCCGCCATGCTAAAGCACACGTCCGACGCGCGCCTCGAAACCCGTCGCCCGTGCTCACCTCATGTCCGCCTTCATGCCCTCGCCAGGTTCCGCTCCGCCAAATACCCGGCCGCGTCGCTCGTGGCGATACCCGTCTGACGCGCGAACCGGTACACCGTCCGCAGCACGCGGTCGATCGCCTCCACGCTGCGCCTCAAATCCGCCTCCGAGCCGCCTTGGATTTCCCGTGCCGTAATGAGCAATCCGCCCGCGTTAATGACGAAGTCCGGCGCATAGAGAATTTCCCGCTCTTGGAGCAGTTCGCCGTGCCACTCCTCGCCCAGCTGGTTGCTGGCCGCTCCCGCTACGATCCGGCAGGCCAGCCGTGGAATCGAAGATTCGTTCAGAATACCGCCGAGCGCGCACGGCGCGAATATATCGCACGGCTCGAAGGCGATCCGATCCGGCTCCGATTCGGCCGCGCCGAAGGCGGCGACGGCGAGCTTCACGAGCTGCGCGTCGGGATCGGCGACGATCAGCTTCGCGCCCGCTTCGTACAAGTAACGGCAAAGCAGGAGACCGACTTTGCCCAGTCCCTGAACCGCGACCGTCCTCCCTCTGAGCACATGCGTGCCGAAGACGGCGTTCGCGCTCGCTTTGATCCCGACGTAGACGCCGTAGGCGGTCATCTCTTCGGCGAAATCGCGCGTCGCCATGACCGAGCCCGGCGTATCGGTGACGTAGATCGTTTCCTTGGCGATCTCGTTCATATCCGCGACGGACGTACCCTGATCGACGCCGGCAATATATCTGCCGTTCATATACCCAATATAACGTCCCAGCGTCCGGAACAGCTCCGCGCTCTTGTCCTTGGCCGGATCGCCGATGATGACCGCCTTGCCGCCGCCGTAATCGAGCCCGAAAACGGCCGCCTTATAGGTCATCCCCCGGGCCAGACGCATGGCATCCAGCACGGCTTCCTGCTCGGTCGCGTACGGCCGCATCCGGCAGCCGCCCAAGGCTGGTCCCAGCCTCGTGCTGTGGACGGCAATCACGGCGCGCAGCCCGCTCGCGCGATCCTGGCAGAATACGACCTGCTCCAGCGACAGGCGTTCCATCTCTTCCAATACCAGCATGGTGTACCTCTCCCTTCGCTCATCTAAGCCGGCAATGTAATACCGCATACGAGGAGATCGGGCCAATCGTCAACAAGCTGCATCGACCAAACCATTTTGGAATACCAGTATATGTGCGTTCGCCTTCATTATGTGTAAGCTCTGCCGGTTCAGCGCGCTAACGGAACAGAATCGCTTCGGCCATGCGCCCCGCTTTTGCGGTTCCACTATTTAACGGGTTCACTTATAATAAGAAAATATGAAGAGACGCAAGGGAGGGCTCCATCTTTGAAAATCGCCGTTTTCTCCGACATGCATGCCATTTCGTCCCGCGAGCCGCTTCACGAGGTGCGCACCAGCCGAAGCTTCTTCGCGGACGCGTGGCCGACTTTCGTGAAACTCCGCGCGCTGATCCGGGCCGAAGCGCCCGACCTGGTCATCTGCCTCGGCGACATGGTGGATTGGTACAGCGAAGCCAACCGCGATTTTGCGATCGAGCTGCTGAACGAACTGCCCTGCCCCTGGATGTCGGTCCCCGGCAATCACGATTACCAGCTATTCCACCGCACGGATAGCGGTGTCCGCAAAATCTCCGCGATGGAAGGATGCGAAACGGCCCGCAAAGGCTGGCTTGCGCGCGGCATCGAGCTGCACAACCGGTACGTGGATACCGGCGACTGCGGCCTGCTGCTGCTGGACAGCGCCTTGAGCGGCGTGCCCGACGGCACCAAGGACTGGATCGCGGCGAATATCGGGAAGCGCGAGCGCAATCTCGTCTTTACGCACGTGCCGCTCGACCTGCCGCAGATCCGCTCCCATATTCTGACCGTGGACGCGGCGCGCGACCTGAACAAATACGTGCAGAGCCGCACGCCTTGGCTGTTCGACGTCTCGCTTGCGGGCCGCGTGAGCGACATGTTCACCGGTCATCTGCATATTCCCGGCATGCTGGAGATCGCCGGCACCCGCATGCATATGCTTGGAACGGCCGTTACGTCGCCGCGGCGCCCGTCGCTCCAGGCATCGGCGCGCATCGTGACGCTCGGCCGCGACGTCAACGTGCGGACGATCTCGATCGAGCCGTAGGAGGGCGAGCGCCATGTGGGGCAAAATCTCGTTGTACGGCTCCGTCCTGCTGCTCGTTTGCTTCGTGCTCACCTTCGCCATTGCGGAGTTCCCGCGCATGTCGCTGCGCGAGAGCTTCGAATGGATCACTGGCAATCTGGTGCCTTGGGCGATTCTTATCGTGCTGATCGGCATTTGGAGGAGGCTTGGCCGCAAATGAAGAAGCTCCTGCCGCTGGCAGGAGCTTCGTTCGTTCGTTCGGCCACGGGAACATCTGAATGTTCCATACGCCGTCTTACCGGTTATCTACTTTCTCCGGGTACAAATCGTGATTCATCAGGCGATATTCCGCCATCTGCTCGTACTTCGTGCCGGGTCGTCCCCAGTTCGTGTACGGATCGATGGAGATGCCGCCGCGCGGGGTGAATTTGCCCCACACTTCAATATAACGCGGCTCCATGAGCGCGATCAGATCGTTCATGATAATGTTCATGCAGTCCTCGTGGAAATCGCCGTGGTTGCGGAAGCTGAACAGATACAGCTTGAGCGATTTGCTCTCGACCATTTTGATGTCCGGGATGTACGAAATATAGATCGTCGCGAAATCCGGTTGGCCCGTAATCGGGCAAAGACTCGTGAATTCGGGGCAGTTGAATTTGACGAAATAATCGCGGTTCGGGTGCTTGTTGTCGAACGACTCCAGGATGGACGGATCGTATTCGAACGTGTACTTCGTGCCTTGATTGCCCAGTTGGGTGATGCCGCCTGCCTGCAGTTCTTCTTTGCTTCTTCCGCTCATGTTGTTAGGCTCCTTAGTTTTTTATAGAGGGAGGATCTCGAACCTCTCGAATTTTGAACGCCCTGTAGTATACCACGAAACGAAGCCGTTTGGGAATCGGGAGCGTTATCCAGCACGAAGAACGCAGCATCCCTTAGCCCGGACGGCGATACGATATGGAGGTTTGCATCCATGCAAACGGTAATTGAAATGCACAACGTCAGTTGGCGCACTGGCGCGAGCGAATTGCTGCGCGGCGTCAATTGGACGGTTCGCCAAGGCGAACACTGGGCCCTGCTCGGCTTGAACGGCTCGGGCAAAACGACGCTGCTCAATATCGTGAACGGCTACATCTGGCCGACGACGGGGTCGGTCTCCGTACTCGGACGCCGCTTCGGCGAAGTCGACCTGCGCGAGCTGCGCCGCTCGATCGGCTGGGTCAGCTCGTCGCTGCAGGAGAAGCTGTACGCGAGCGACCGAACCCAGCATGTCGTCATCAGCGGCAAATACGCCACGATCGGCTTATACGAGAAGCTGCTGGATGAGGATCTGAACCGGGCGGAATCGCACATGCGCACGCTCGGCTGCCTCCATCTGTGGGACCGCGAATACCGCTCCTGTTCCCAAGGCGAGAAGCAGAAGCTGCTCATCGCGCGAGCGCTGATGGCCGATCCTCGCATTCTCATCCTGGACGAGCCGACCAACGGGCTGGATCTCTTCTCCCGCGAGCGGCTGCTGGACAGTATCGAGGAGCTGACCCGCCAGCCGGATACGCCGACGCTTATCTACGTGACGCACCATACGGAGGAGATTCTGCCCGTCTTCGGCCGCACGCTGCTCCTTCGGCGCGGCGAGGTCGCCGGCGCCGGCGACACCGCCGAGCTGCTGCGCGCGGACAGCCTGACCCGCTTCTTCGAAGCGCCGGTCGTCGCGGAGGCGCATAACGGCCGCGTCTACGTACGAGCTTCCCGTTAACGTCGCCCTTCGGTGCTGGACAGCATTCATGAGAAAGGGGTGCCCCATCATCTTAGATGATTGCGGGACACCCCATTCGCTTAATTGAAATAATTGACCAGCCCGTCGGCGATTGCCTTAGCCGCCTTGCGTTTGTAGTCCTTCGTCCGCACGATACGCTCGTCCTTCTCGTTGGAGAGGAAGCCGAGCTCCACCAGCGCCGACACTTGGTCGTTCTCGCGCAGCACGTGGTAGTCCCCGAAGGAGACGCCGTTGCTGCGCAGACCGCCCGCGCCCTCGGCCAGCTCGCTCTCGATCGCGCGAGCCAGCGCCTCATCCTTGCTCTTGTTGTAGAATGTGAGCGTGCCGGACGTGTTCTTCTTGGACGAGTTGTAGTGGATGCTGACGAACGCGTCCGCGCCGTTATTCTCGCTGATCTTCACGCGCTCGGGCAGCGACGGCTTAACATCCTCCGAACGGGTCAGCACGACCCGCGCGCCGAGATCCCGCAGATAGTCGGCCAGGATGAACGCCGTCTCCAGGTTCAGATCTTTCTCCTGCGTCTCCGAATCCTTGCCGATCATGCCCGGGTCATCGCCGCCGTGGCCCGGATCGAGCACGATGACCTTGCCGTTCAGCCTTCCGGATGACGATCTGGAGCCCGAACTTGCGCTGCTCCCGCTGCCTGCCCCTATGTATTGCGACGCGACCCAGCCCTGCTGGCCGTCCGGCGTCTTCACCTTCACCCAGTCGCCATCCCGCTCCAGCACCGTAACGGCCTCGCCTCTGTACAACCCGCCGACGACCGCATAACCGGTCCCCGGCCCTTTGCGCATCCGCAGCGAGTCGGCCTGTACCGTCAGCGCGCTTGATTTGGCGCCGCTGCCGCCGGAAGAGACGTTCGTCTTGCCGCCGCTGCTCGTTTTCACCAAATAATAACCGGCCACCCAGCCGCTCGTCTTGTTAAGCGCGACCTGCAGCCAGCCATGCGCCTCGTCCGACACCTCGACGATGTCGCCTTTGCGGAGAGAACCGACAACCGCTCCCTTCTCGCTCGGATCGTTACGCACGTTCAAGGAATCCGTGGATACTTGATAGTATTGCTTCGCCTCGCTCTTGGCCTGTGCGCTGAATGCCGCGCCGAGTAATAGAACCACTACGATCAGGATCGAAACTATTGATTTCATTCAGGACCTCGCTATTAGGAATAGAATTGGATGCTACGATTATAGCAAAATCCTCCGCGCCGTTCGAGCGAATTTGGCACTATTTTCCCGGGACGCGCCGCTACTGCTCCAAGAGCCTGGGCTGGCTCCACACCCGGCTGACCCGGCCGCCGGTTAATTCGACGCCGTTCAGCTGATAACCGAACGCGCAGCCGCCGTCGATGCCGATCTTCCCCGATCCGAACCAAACATCGGGCGAGCCGTGCAGCTCCACCGTCTTCGTATGGCCGAACACGACCGTCTTCGCCCCCTTCGGGGCTGCCTCATGGAACGGCTCGCGGATGTAGAGGAAGTCCCTCGCGGGCTGCAGCTTCCAATTCGCGTACGACGGATTGAGACCGGCGTGCACGTAGATGAAGTGCTCGTCCTCGTAATACATCGGCAGATCCTTCAGGAAGCGGATATCCTCGGCATACCGTTCCCTGATGTAGCGGCAGCACGTCTCCTCCTCGCATTCGCTCGGGGCGACGATCCGGCCATAGTAGCTGCTGAGCGTCTCCGCGCCGCCTTTCTCCCAGAATTTCGTCTTCTCCTCTAAGGCGGCCAGGCCGGTAACGACGTTGACGAAGCGGTGATCGTGATTTCCCTGCAGCGCCAGCGCCCCCTCCTGCCGCACCAACTGGCACACATACGCGACGGTTTCCTTGCTGCGCGGTCCCCGGTCGACGTAATCGCCAAGCAGCACGAGCTGGTCCCGTTCGGGCCGAAACGACATCTGCTCCAGCAATAACCGCAATTCCTCGTCGCAACCATGAATATCGCTGACGACGAGCGTGCGCTCCTTGTTCATAGATAACGCTCCTTCCGATTGGCTAGGACTAACTATAAAGTTCGGCGCGTACGATGACGATGTACCCTTTCAACGAAATTTGATAGATATCAATGCCGTATCGAAAAAACAACGAAGGCAGCCATTGCAGCAATCGTCTACTTTTTCCATGTGCAAGCCGAAGGTTTAGTGCTACAATTTGCCCTATATAGGAAATAGATTATAGCTATCTGGTATATCGGCAGCATCCATGCGCTGCCAAGCAGGTATAGATGCGCTTGCCTCCGCAGGTCAACGGGCCATGGATGCAAGCGTTTTGCCGCGACTCGACGTTGATGAGGTGTTGCATGAGCGATCAGATGACGCAATTAGGCCAACTGCTTGAAGCAGCGGGCGGCGGTCATGTTCTCTACGTATACGAAGATATCGAAGCGTATACTAGCCAGGCCGTCTCTTTCATTACTATCGGAATCGAACAAGGGCACCAGATTTTCTTCATTGACAGCCAAGATCGCTATGAGCGCATTTACCGCAGGCTGCGGGAATGCTTGGCCGAAGATCGGCTAGGCGACGTTCGCTACGTGAACAGCCATGAATTTTACCAAGTGCACGAACCCTTCTCCTTCGAGTCGGTGCTCGAGCAGTACAAAGATCTCCTCGTGCCGCTCAGCGCGCAAGGCATCTCCTTCCGGTTGTGGGCGCATGCCGAATGGACGGAGCAAGACGGCGTTCCCTGCGAGCTGGAGCAGGTCGAGCAGCTGGCCGACTACAGCGTCACGACGCAAGGGTTCTTCACGGTGTGCTGCTACGACGGTGCGAAATTAACGGCCTCGATGCAGAATAAGCTGCTGCGGCATCACGAGTATTGGCTAACCGACCGGGAGCTTGTCCGAAGCAACCTGTACGCCAAGGACGGACCGATCTTCGCCGCTGCGGCGCAGCTTCGTGATCGACGCGCGCAGGACGAACAAGACTTGGCTATGCGCAGGAAGACGGAGGAGCAGCTCCGCGCCACGCAATCGCAGCTCGAATCCTTCATTACCCGCAATCTCGATCCGATTATCATTTTGAATCTAGACGAGAAGGTCATTCGGGTCAACCAAGCGTTCGAACGGTTATTCGGCTGGACCAACGAGGAGATGATGGGGCTCAAGGCGGCCGTCATGCCAATCATTCCGCTGGACCGCCGGTACGAGGTGCCTCGCAACAAACACATCAATATGACCGGTCGCAATGTAGAAGGCTACGAGACGATCCGATACCGGAAAGACGGCACGCCGGTCAACGTCATGATCTCCTCGTTCCCGCTGCTCGACGAGGACGACCAGCTGAACGGCCGGGGTGTCATCGTGCGCGACATCACCGAGCGCATGCAGGCGCAGGAGCTCTTGATCCGGACGGAGAAGCTCTCGATCGCCGGCGAGCTGGCGGCGGGGATCGCGCACGAAATCCGCAACCCCGTGACGGCCGTGAAAGGCTTCCTTCATTTGCTTCAGACCGGCGGTGCGAGCAAGCAGCTGTACTTCGACATTATGGCGTCCGAGATCCAGCGCATCGAGACGATCCTCAGCGAGCTGCTCATGCTGGCGAAGCCGCAGGCTGTCCACTATCAATCGCGCAATATCGCGGCGCTCATCCGGGACGTCATCACCCTGCTCGATGCCCAGGCGAATCTGAACAACGTGCGCATCCTGACCGACTTCGAGGACGAGGACATCCGTCTCGAATGCGAGGAGAACCAGATCAAGCAGGTGTGCATCAACTTTATCAAGAATGCGATCGAAGCGATGCCCGAAGGCGGCGAGCTGCTCATCCAGCTGGCGCGAAGTCAGGAGCTGCTGTTCATCCGCTTCATCGACCAGGGCGGCGGCATCCCGGAACAGGTGCTCGCCCGTCTGGGCCAGCCTTTCTACACGACCAAGGAGAAAGGCACCGGCCTTGGCTTCATGGTCAGCCGCAAGATCATCGAGGATCATAACGGCACCGTACGCGTCTTCAGCGAGGAGCGCCGCGGCACGACGATCGAGGTCAGCCTGCCGCTGGAGTCCGCGAAAGACGAATAGACGGCACGCCAAAAAGCTGCTTATCCGCTTCAAGCGGATAAGCAGCTTTTTTTGGCGTTCGACGTCGGCCGCTTACAAGATTTCGATATACCCTTCCGTTCCGTGCACGCGAATTCGCTGCCCGTCTTTGATCCGTTTGGTAGCCTGCTCCACGCCGACTACAGCCGGCAAGCCATATTCGCGCGCAATAACCGCGCCATGGGTCATCAGCCCGCCGACTTCGGTCACTAGCCCCTTGATGGAGACGAACAACGGCGTCCAGCTCGGATCCGTAAAGGCGGTGACCAATATATCTCCCTCTTCCAGAGCGGCATCTTCCATGTTCAGGATGACGCGCGCGCGCCCCTCGATTACGCCGGACGAAACAGCTAGACCTGCAATGGCGTCAGCCGGGAGATTGTCTCGCTTATACTGACCTGTAATGATTTCGCCTTCAGACGTGATCACGCGCGGCGGAGATAATCGTTCGAATAATCGATACGCGTCCTGCCGATCGCGGATGAGCTGGTAATCGAGCTTATCCGTGCGAACGACTTCGCGAAGCTCTTCGAACGTAAGCTCGTAGATATCTTCTTTCTTTCGAATCACGCCCGCTTGCGCGAGTCGCTCGGCTTCCTTCAACAGAGCCTGTTTGTAAACGAAGTAGCGGCTCACCATGCCGTATTTGGGATATTCCCGATAGCCGCTAAAATTCCGGATGAGATCGATCCTTCGCTTGGTTTCGTTGGCTTTCTGTTCGCCATCCGGCAGTGACCTCAATCGCTCTAACAGCTCTTGTTCTTTGTTCAACGCTTCCTGTCGCCCTTGCTCGAATTTCCGGCGGCTGGCATAAGGCTCGAAGTTTTTGACGTTGCTCAGAATGAGCGGGATAAGCGCGGCCGGCTTTTCGCTCCAGCGCGTTTTCGTCAGATCGATTTCACCGGGGCATCGCATCCCGTATTTATCCAGATAAGCATTGATCGCGTCTTGGGCTTCCCGTCCACCCTCGAACCGAACCAGTTCATCCAAGAAGCGGTCCGTTTGGGCATGCCGCAAATAGTCAACGACTTCCGGGTACGGGCGAATCGCGTCCGCGACGTCCAGCAGCGCCAGTCCCATCTCCGACGTAATATTGTGAGGGACGGATTGCGCAATCGTATCGGCCGCGTTCTTCTCGCCTAACCATTCGTACATCCGTGCGTTGATCCAGGTTGAAGCGGACATAGCGGCCATAATCACGGCCGAGCTTTGCGGGTCGAATAGAATCTTCTTTAATTGCTGGAAATCCTCAAGAATAAAATCGAACAAGGCGGAGCCCGACTTCGTTCGGATCGCTTGCTGCAGCGCTTCGATTGACGCTTGACTGCGCTTGATCAGCTCCGAAACGATAGCCGGATCGTGTTCGATGGGCGCTTGAGCGTCCGTGAAAGCCTTCTCTACGGCGCTTGGGCCAGAACTCGCCGCTTGGTTATCATCCGGATGCAAGGGAATAAAATCCCGCTCCATAATGGTCGTAAGGGCGTCCTTGGTGAGCGGATCGTATTGGCCCAGCGTATTCACTAACAGCTCTCTGCCCGCGGACGAAGCCAATCTGGCCGTAATATCAACGAACAACCTTCCGCCGGCCGTGCGCATAGGCGCGGGAGTCGTCATCAGGTAGAACGACAATCCCAGCGGCTTCATGGGATCGGTCATCATTTGCTGATGGCCGACGGAGACGTAGACGCGATTCGCGTCATCACCGGCTTCGGGGATCGGGTACAACGTCGTGATCGGCCGGCTTTGGACGATATGGAACATGTCCTCGGCGAGACACCATTCGATATCTTGCGGGCAGCCGAAATAAGCCTCGATCCGTCTTCCTAGGCGGGCTAACCGTATAATTTGTTGATCGGTCAAAGTTTGCGACTTTTGCCGATCCAGCGCAATCTGCCGAGTCTCCGTCCCGCCTTCTTCTCGCCCATAGATCGCCCATGTTTTGTCGGCAATCCGCTTATCGATAATCTCCTCGTCCTTCACCTGATAACTATCGGGAGAGGCCAATCCGGAGACGAAGGCTTCGCCTAGTCCAAAACCGGCATCGATGGACAACACCATGCGGTTGGCGGTAATCGGATCGGCGGTGAATAAAATACCGGACGCTTGCGGGAAAATCATCCTCTGCACGACCACGGCGATCTGAATTTGACGGTGATCAAATCCGTGCTGCATCCGATAGATGACCGCGCGATCCGAGAACAGAGAAGCCCAACATTGGCTAATATGATGCAGAATGGCTTCTTTGCCGATGATGTTCAAATAAGTGTCTTGCTGGCCGGCAAAGGAGGCATGCGGCAAATCTTCGGCCGTCGCGCTTGATCGCACGGCATAAGCATGCCCTTCGCCAAACCGGGCGAGATAGCCAGTGACGGCTTCCTCGACATCGAAAGGCATGCCGACTTCCATAATGATTTGGCGAATCTGCCTGCTGATTTCGCCGACTTGGTCTCGATCTTCTGCGGTAAGTAGGGTAAGGCGTTCCAGCAAAGCACGATACGTTTCGTTTTGTTCCAGGGCTTGTTGATAACCAGCTGTCGTCACGCAAAATCCTTCGGGTACGTTCACGCCTTGAATGTTGGACAGTTCGCCCAAATTCATTCCTTTACCCCCAACAAGCATGAGCTGCGATTTTTCGATTTCCCGCAAGCCGAGAACCAATGAACGCACTCCACATCTCTCCTCACCACGGAATGTAGAAAAAACATTTGACAGAAGCTGTGCCGGCATGGTAAATTTAAATTGTAAGATGAGCTAACTACGCCAATTTTCACGATTTCAGTCGTGATTCGATTATATCATTGCGTTTGTTTTTATGCAATCCAAAGAACCTGGATCAATCGATCCAGGTTCTTTTTGCATTCCCTGCTCTATTTAGGCAAGCGTCCAACTAACATAAAGAGCCGCCCCCTGACGTCTTTAGACGTTAGTGAACAGCCCCCTAGCTTCCCGTTACGCTTCGAACAGCCGCTGCTGGAACTTCGCGATCGCGGTATATTCCTCTTCAAGCTTGCGCGAAATCTGAATGTAGATCGGCAGCAGCTCGTGATACACCTTCGCGTTCTCCGCGATCGGCTTATGCGAGTGCGTCGCGCCGACCATCGTCGAGACGACGTTCAGCGAATCGATGCGGCCAAGTCCGTACAGACCAAGTACGACGGCGCCGAGGCAGGAGCTCTCAAAGCTCTCGGGCACGACGACCTCCTGGTCGAAAATATCGGCCATCATCTGGCGCCACAGCGGCGAGCGCGCGAAGCCGCCCGTCGCCTGGATTTTCGTCGGGCGCCCGATCTGTTCCTCCATCGCAAGCAGCACCGTGTATAAGTTGAAAATGACGCCTTCCAGCACCGAACGGATGATATGCTCCTTCTTGTGATGCATGGTCAGCCCGAAGAACGAACCGCGCGCGTCCGGATTCCACAGCGGCGCCCGCTCGCCCGTTAGATACGGATGGAACAGCAGCCCGTCCGCGCCTGGACGAACACGCTCCGCGATCTGATTCAGCAAGTCGTAAGGGTCCAGCCCGAGCCGCTCGGCCGTCTCGACCTCGGCGGAGGCGAACTCGTCGCGCACCCACCGGTACAGCATGCCGCCATTGTTGACCGGTCCGCCGATGACCCAGAGTTTATCGGTCAGAGCGTAGCAGAAGATCCGTCCCTTCGGATCGGTCACGGGGCGGTCGACGACCGTGCGGATCGCGCCGCTCGTCCCGATCGTCGCCGCGATGACGCCCGGCTCGATCGCGTTCACGCCAAGGTTCGAGAGCACGCCGTCGCTGGCGCCTACGATGAATGACGTCGATGGCAAGAGCCCCATGTCGGCCGCGTAAGTCGGCTTCAGGTCATGCAGCGCGTACGTCGTCGGGACAAGCTTGGACAATTGCCCCGGCGTGACGCCTGTCAAGGCCAGCGCTTCCTCGTCCCAGCTAAGCGTCGCCAGGTTCATCATCCCCGTCGCCGAGGCGATCGAATAATCGATGACATACTCGCCGAACAGCTTTGCGAAGACGTACTCCTTGATCGAGATGAACTTGCTCGCCTTGCGGAACGTCTCCTCCTCGTCCTGGCGCAGCCACATCAGCTTCGCGAGCGGCGACATCGGATGGATCGGCGTACCGGTGCGCGCGTAGATCGACTGCCCGTCCAGCTCCCGCTTCAACTTCTCCGACATCGCCGCGCTGCGGTTATCCGCCCACGTAATGCAGGCCGTCAGCGGCTTGCATTCCGCATCGACCGCGATGACGCTGTGCATCGCGGAGCT
The DNA here is from genome assembly GCF_042431225.1 of Paenibacillus aurantiacus. Classification (NCBI taxonomy): domain Bacteria; kingdom Bacillati; phylum Bacillota; class Bacilli; order Caryophanales; family Paenibacillaceae; genus Paenibacillus; species Paenibacillus aurantiacus. Next base: position 48,259 of record NZ_JBHMDO010000026.1, read on the forward strand.
GAACGAGACGAACAGGACGCTGGCGGGTTCGATGCCGCTCTGCGTCATGACGCCTTTGATCGTCGTCAAGACAGCCTGGAAGATTTGGTCCGGATTCTGCTCGGCGATCGACGAGGTCGGCGTATAGAGCGGATAGCCCTCGTTCGCCTTGGCGACGACCGCCCCGTTCTCCTCGAACAGGACGGCTTTCGTACTGGTCGTGCCGATATCGACGCCTATCATATAGGTGCTGCTCAATGGGAAGACCTTCTTTCCTTACAAGTTCGCTTCCGTTACACGACCGTGCTCAGAAGCAGGATGAAGATGAGGCCGACGACGGACAGAATCGTCTCCATCGCCGTCCACGATTTTAACGTTTGCGGTACGGACATATTGAAGAATTCCTTGACCATCCAGAAGCCCGCGTCGTTGACGTGGGACAGCACGAGCGAGCCCGCGCCGGTCGCAAGTACCACGAGCTCGACGTTCGTGCCGGGATTCATACCGAGAATCGGCGTCACAATGCCGGCTGCGGTCGTCATCGCCACCGTAGCGGAGCCCGTAGCGACACGGATCAGCGCCGCGACCAGCCAGGCGAACAGAATGATGTTCACGTTCGCCTGCGTCGCGATCTCGCCGATCGCCGTGCCGACGCCGCTGTTGATCAGCACTTGCTTGAACGCGCCGCCGCCGCCGATGATCAGGATGATCGATGCCGTAGGCGCCAGACATTCGTTCGCGAAGCGCGACACGTCTTCTTTCTTGAATCCTCTCGCGAAGCCCAGCGAGAAGAACGCGAAGACGGCCGAGATAAGCAGCGCGATGATTTCATGGCCGATGAACTCGGCGAAATGCGTGAACCCGTTCACGCCTTCCGGATCGGAGATGGTCGCGATGGAACCGATTAACATAAGAATAACAGGGAGCAGAATCGTAAACAACGTAATGCCGAAGCCCGGCAGCTGGCGGCTTTCCTTCGCGGCGAACTGCTCGGCCAGGTCAGCCGGCGGCGTGGCGTCAATGCGCTTGCCGATGAATTTGCCGAACAGCGGACCAGCGATAATAGCGGTCGGCAGACCGATCAGAATCGAATACAGAATCGTTTTACCCAAATCCGCGCCGTACGCATCGATGGCGATCATCGGCGCCGGATGCGGCGGGACGAGCCCGTGCACGGTCGAGAGACCGGCGAGAATCGGAATGCCGATCTTCAGCAGCGGCATGCCCGTTTTGCGCGCGACCGTGAACACGATTGGAATGAGCAGAATGACGCCAACCTCGAAGAAGACCGGAATGCCGACGATGAAGCCGACGATCATCATCGCCCAGTGGACGCGCTTCTCGCCGAAGCGGTCGACGAGCGTCGTCGCGATTTTCTCGGCACCGCCGGATTCCGCCATCATTTTGCCAAGCATTGTGCCCAGACCGATGACGATCGCGATGGTACCGAGCGTTCCGCCAAGGCCGCCGGTGACCGACTTGATGACCTCTTGCGGATCCATGCCGGCCAGCAAACCGAGCATCAGCGCGGAGATCAGCAGCGTTACGAACGGATTCCACTTATACTTCGCGATAAGAACAACCAAGAATACGATGGCAACGAGCGTCCAGACGAGCAGCGTTGCGTTATGACTGAGACCGAATAAGCTATCCATGGTGAATCCCCCTTTATTTACTAGCCGCACCGTTCCGAGGTACTATGCCCTAGAAGCGCTTTCATTATTCAGATTGAAACAAGTATACCTGTCGACAAGTTAGTCGCAGAAAAAGCCGCTGAACAGCCGCCTAGAGGGCGGCTATTCGCCGGCCGTCTCCGCTTACGGGAGACTGTGATAAAGGGTCGTGCGCGAATCGGCGAAATACGTCTCGACGACCTCGCGGATCGTGTCCACGTTCTTGGAGGCAAGCCCGCTTACGATAACGCGGTGCTTGTCGATCACGACCGCCAGCTTCGCCTCTCCTTCCGAGAACACCTCGTCGGTGGTGATCAGCATGACGGTCAGCACGATATGGCGAATGCTCTTCCATAAGTGCAAAATCCGGGTATGCGCCGCCGCCGTTACGATCGTTTCGTGAAAGGTGAAATCCAGATGCGCGAACTCCACGGCGTCGTCGTGTTTCACCGCCAGCTCCATCTTGTCGATCAGCTGCAGCAGGTTCGCGATCAGCGCCGTATTGTCGGCGTGGGCGAGCCGCTGCTGGACGAAGCTCTCGATCAGGAATCGCACGTCGTACAGCTCCTCCACGTCCGTCCGGCTGAGGCCGAGCACGACCGCGCCCATCCGCTCCAGCCGGATGAGCCCCTCGTTCGAGAGCGCCTTCAGCGCCTCCCGAACGGGGGAACGACTCGTATTGAAGTCGGCGGCGATCCGATTCTCCGAGATGACCTCGCCGGATTTGATCGTGCCGTTAATAATTTGCAGCCTTAATTCGCAGGCGATCGTCTCCCCGAGAGACAAGCCCGCCAGCCATGCAGAAGGATACCGCATCCCATCGACTCTCCTCGTCATCCATTGCGTACGCAGCTATGAACAATATGCTTCATTGTAGCATAGGTACGGACGCGGATGCCATGGAATCGCCGTGCCGGCCGCTGGCGGGGCAGCTTCGGCGCAGGCTTAGTTAATCGCGGTTCTGGTGATGCGAATGCGTTCGGATACCTGTACTCTCGCACCTGCCTGATGCATTCGGTTTTCGCGCGCACGCGTTCTTCGATCGTGAACATCCGCCTGCCATAAGTCTATTCGCTGCGCACGACCGCGTGGCCGCCGAACTCGTTCCGAAGCGCCGCGACGACTTTGCCGTGGAACGTATCGTTCTCGAGCGAGCGGTAGCGCATAAGCAGCGACAGCGCGATGACCGGCGTGCTCGCCTCAAGCTCCAGCGCGGTCTCGACCGTCCATTTGCCTTCGCCCGAACTCTTCATGACGCCCCGGATGCCGTCCAGCTTCGGATCCTTCGAGAACGCGCGCTCCGTCAGCTCCATCAGCCAGCCGCGAATGACCGAGCCGTTCGCCCATACGCGCGCGACGTCTTCGTAATCGAAGCCATATTCGCTCTTGCTTAGCAGCTCGAATCCTTCGGCGATCGACTGCATCATGCCGTATTCGATCCCGTTGTGGATCATCTTGAGATAGTGGCCGCTGCCGCTCTCTCCCGCATACAGATAGCCGTTCTCGATGGCGATGCTGCGGAAGATCGGCTCTACCGTCTCGAACGCCGTCTTGGAGCCGCCGACCATGAAGCAGCCGCCTTGGTTCGCACCTTCTACTCCGCCGGACGTACCGGAGTCCAAGAAGCGGATGCCGCGCTCGCCGAGCATCTTGCCCCGGGCGATAGACTGCTTATAGTGCGAGTTGCCGCCGTCGATGACGATGTCGCCTTCCTCGAGTCCGGGCAGCAGCTCCTCCAGTACACGGTCCACGATCTCGCCTGCCGGCACCATCACCCACACGATGCGCGGCTTCGGCAGCGACGCCGCCAGCTGCGCGATCGTCTCGGCGGGCAGACCGCCTTCTTGGGCAAGCTGCTTCGCCGGCTCCGGGTTCACGTCGTACAAGACGGTCTCGTGGTCATGCCGGAGCAGATTCTGCGCCAGACTGAATCCCATTTTGCCCAATCCGATTAATCCAAGCTTCATATGTAACCATCCTTTCCGAAACAAACAAGTATACCTGTATACAAGTATTCTAATACACTTATAATACCGCTTTCATTCGATTCTGTAAATACACCGCCATTTACCTTAATTTGACGGTTCGCGTCCATCTGGAAGACTCGCGCGATGCGGGGACTTTCCGACCGCGCGGGCTAGTTACGTTCAATTCCACCCAACAAGCGCTTCGGGCGGAAATGCCGCTAGACTACGTCGACGTTACCGCGGCAGGCTTACCCGCGCGGAGCGATGCCGCGGCCAACACAAAAAACGTCGGGAATCTCGCAGCATATCGCTCTGCGCTCCCGACGCATCCTATTGTTCATGATCACTGCAGCGCCTTATGCGCCGCAGCACTTCTTCGCTTTCTTCCCGCTGCCGCACGGGCAAGGGTCGTTCCGACCGACCTTCGTCTCTGAACGGAACGGCACGACTGTGCCCGGGCGCCGCGCCGGCGCGGCGGCCATGACGTTCGCCACCTGACTGCGCATGGCTGACATTTCTTTCGGCGTATGCCCTTTGAGCGTCCATTGACGGGTATTATTCATCAGCTCGACGACCCGCTCCACGAGTGCCTCCAGCACATTCATCTTGTCGATTTGGAAGTGGCTCTGCAGCGAACCGACGACGTCGTGCAGTCCCTGCCGCTCCTGAATCGAGAGCACAATCTCCGCCGCAATTTCGTCTGCGTCCTCTTCCGTCGCGCCGAGGTGGTGTTCCAGGAACGCCGCGAATGCCTTGTAGGCAGGGTGCTTGTCCACGAATTGCAGGTCGCCCGCTTCGAGCAGCTGCCCTTTCGTGAAGGCGCAGTACGGAATATCGCGGCGCGCGTGCTGTTCGTCGTACAGCCACTTGAAATTCCCCACGCCGGCGTCGAAGACGCCCATTTCCTCGTCAAACTGCAAATTACCACGCTCGACCTCATTCATGATTTCCGCGTAATAATCCGCCGAAGGCACGTTCTGCTTGGCATGCTGCTCCATATAGTTGTATAGCTGCGGCTTGGTCAGCCTACCGTAGTAATAAAGCAGGCCGCGCGTAAGCCTTATCCGCTCGATTTCACCCGGATCGGTTGGGCCGGTATCCAATCCCAAGCCCCGTCTCAGCCATGCATGCTGCACTTCCAGCGGCATGACCAGCATCTTCGCCCCTTCTACCGTGCCCGGGAATAACAATCCCTGAGGCAGTAGAGGCAGCAGCGCCTCCGTACGCTCGTCCTCATACGGCCATGCCCCGTTCCGCTCCATGATCAGTTCGCGGATCAGGCCTTCTCCCTGTGTATCTTCATATTCAGTCGCCGATTGGATCGCTTCTAATATCGACGACCTCGTCGCAACGATCAATTCCGGTTTCGTCTTGCTGCTCAGCTTGGCAACGCCCAGCTGCTGCCGGATCGCCAGCAGCTCGTCCTTCGTCAGGCGCGACAGCCCCATCTCCAAGGAAAGCGAAGTTGCGATTTCGCTCCACCGTTTGATTTCCGGCCGTCCGATAGCTGCCGCTTCCTGCTGCTTCATGCTCGTGCCTATCACGTTCAACATCCCGCCTTATCTCTATTCCAAAAAAATTCGCTATCGTCTACCGTACCATAGATCGCCCGCGAGCGGAAGTGGTGGAACCATCCAGCAGAGCTGGCAAGGACAACTCGCTCGCAGGTCGTTCCGGAACAAATGCCGACCCGTTAGCTCGGTCGCTCTTTCCTCCAGCACGCGGTTCTTGGTCCACTCGACCAAGCCGACGATTGCGTGTCCGACGGGGTCAGAACTCCCCCGACCCGTTATCCGCTGGGCACGAGCGCCCGCATAACCTGCCCGATTGGCTCCCGGATGACGAAGTTCGCTCGGCTATCGTAAGGGGTTGCGGTCCGATTGATCAAGACGAGCCCGTCGCCCTCGTAGTCGGCCACCAGACCGGCTGCCGGATTGACCGTCAGCGAGGTGCCGCCCACGATGAGCAGATCCGCCGCCGCGATGCAATCCGCCGCTTCTATGAGTACATTCATGTCGAGGCTCTCTTCATACAGCACGACGTCTGGCCGAACGATCTCGCCGCACACGCCGCATGTCGGCACGATCTCGGCATGGTTCACGATGTAATCCAAATTGTATTTACGCCCGCAGCCCAAGCAGTAATTGCGCAGCACCGAGCCGTGCAGCTCCAGCACCCGCTTGCTTCCCGCCTGCTGGTGCAAGCCGTCGATATTTTGCGTAATGACCGCGGTAAGCCGTCCCTGCCGCTCCAGCTCGGCGAGCGCCACGTGCGCGGCGTTCGGCTTCGCGTCCGGATAGAGCATCCGCGTGCGGTAGAATTCGAAGAACGCCTCCGGATACGTGCGAAAGAAGCTTCGGCTGAGCATGACTTCGGGCGGATAAGCCCCATCGCTGCCCGTCTGGTACAGCCCCGTCGCCGACCTGAAATCCGGAATATCGCTCTCCGTCGATACGCCGGCCCCGCCGAAAAACACGATGTTCCTGCTCGCGGCGACGCGCGCCATCAACTGATCCAACTCCATCGCTTTCCCTCCTGACACGGATTCCTCCCCTGGCAGCACAAACAACTCGCCGCCTGCCTTACCACCTTACCACGACTAGACTGGAAAATAAAAGAAAGCGAACCTCGCGAGGCCGCTTTCCTAATTCAATCTATCACATCAGAGCGAGTTCATGTACGAGGGCGCTCCGAATGCCGGGTTCGGCCATCTACCGCGCGGAGAATGTCGATCCGCTATAACCGCGGGTCCACTGGATCCGATTCCATCGCGAGCGCCGCCAGCACGCATTCATGCATCCGCTCCACGGGCTCTTGCCGGACGAAACGCTCCAGCCCCTCCATGCCGAGCGCAAATTCCATCAGCGCATGACGCTCTTTCTTTCCGCTCTTCCGCCCCTTCAGGCGCCGCAGATTATCCGGCTCCAAATAATCCATCCCATAAATGATGTGCAAATACTTCCGTCCCCGCACTTTGATCGCCGGCTGCACTGGCTTGCCGCCGCTGCTGCGGGTCTCAGGTACCGCTCCGGCTTCACGACGATGCCTTCGTGCCCATCCGCCGTCATCGCCTCCCACCAGCGGATGGCTTCCTCCTCGCTCGCCTCGTCCCTAATCACCCGGTATTCGGTCGACATGAACAGTTCCGACAAGCTGGCCAGCTCATCCGCCCGTTCCATGTGCCACTGATGCGGCCGGTCGAAGAATGTCCCGCCGCTGTGGGCGAGCAGATGGAACGGCGCGATACGCACGCCGCTGATCCCTTCCACGTCCCAACAGTACGCCTGGAACGCTTCCTTGAACGTATGCGCATTGGTCAGCCGCGCTTCCGTCTCCGCGAGCCACGCGTGGATGTCACGCCCTCCCGCCTGAGCAGCCTGCAGCTTCTCCAGCAGCTTCGACCGATCCATGACGGCCGCTTCGCCCACATGGGCATATTGGCTCGCGATCAGTTCCTTAGCCTTCAAGTTCCATGGGAGAATCTCGGCGTCGAGCACGAGCAGCTCCGTATCGTACCGTTCGAAATACGAGGCGGCCGTCAGATCGCGGCGTAACCGAGCCAGCAGCTCGCACTCGATAGCCGGCTGAAAGAACGGTCTGCCCGTGCGCGTGTAGATCGTCCCCGCCGTTCGCCGCCCGACGTATGTCTCCCCTGCCTCCTCGTCTTTGAAGAGCACTACGATCGCGCGGCTGCCCATATGCTTCTTCTCCGCCACCATCGTTGTCACGCCTTGGGCCCGGTAGTAGGCGAACGCCTCGCGCGGATGCTCCAGGAACCGCTCATCCGCGGATACGGCAGGCGGGCTCATCGTAGGCGGGATGTAGAGCAGCTCTTCGATCGGCACCGTGTAATGCGACACGGTATCGATGGCGGCTTTGACGAACTCTCCACGGATGCCGATCCCGCCGGAGCTTGCCGTCTCCACCGTATAGCCTGCGGACAACTTGGCCAGATTCGGCGGCGCGAACCGGTCCTTCGATCGACGCGCAAGCGGATTGTCCGCCGCGTCCGAGTAATCGCTCCCCGCTTGTACGCTGGCGAATGTTCGCTCCGGATACCGGTAAGCCGTCAGCTCGCCTCCGAACACGACGCCTTGGTCGATATTGATAGTATTGCCGGCAACCTCTGGACGCTGACGGACGTCATGCCCCCAGATGATCAACTCGCCGGAGCGGTGGCCGGTATGCCATTCCTTGCGCATCGGCTTGCCTTGCGCGTCCATTCCGTCGGTATCCCCGTATCGGCAATAGTCCTGAATCCGCTTGGACTGCTTACCGATGAATTCATCCCGGATGCCCGCGTGCGCCACGACGACATGCCGGACGCCTTCGTGGGTGAAGATCAGATGGGATGGCGCGGCGAGCAGGAATTCGCGCATCCTGCGCTTCCAATCGGCTGCCGCATCCTCGCCATGTGCCGCCTCGTACCTGGCGAGCTCCTCTGCGACCTTCTCGTCGCCGTGGCTCAGCGAGACGGCGCGGCCGTCCAGGTAACGGGCGATTTTCCATCCGTGGTTGCTATCGACCATGAAGGCAAGCCCTGCCCGGACGTGCTGCTCCCAGAACGTCATCGCTTCCATCGACTTCGGACCCCGGCTCATAACATCGCCGACCGACACGAGCTTCCGGCCGTACGCGTGACGGTAGAGCCCGTCCTCGCCCGGCTCGTAGCCCAGCTTGCCGATTATCGCCATCATTTCGTCGTAACAGCCGTGAATATCGCCGATGATGTCGATGCCGGCGCCCAGCTCGATCAGCAGCGGATTGCGCTTGCGCTCGAACCGGATGCTAGCTAGCGCCTCGTCCTTGACGATATAGCACGCATCGAATTCCTCGCTCCTCAAGCTTCGCATGCCGCGCTTGAACAGCTGCGCCTGCTGCTTCACCCGCTGCCGGCCGCGCGGCTGCCCCCGTCCGGCGTCCCGCGCCAGCAGCGTCTCCTCCGGCACGTCGAGCGCGAGCGCCACGGCGGCGACGTGATGCCTTCTTGCGACCTCGATATATTTGCTCCGATCATCCGGATACAGATGCGTCGCGTCGACGACCGTCAGTTTGCCAAGCCGGCACCGCATGTCGAGCACGGTCTCCATCGCGGCGAACGCCTGCTCCGACACCGCTTGATATTCGGCGTACAACACGTCGGCCGCAAGCTTCGGCCGGCCTCGCCAATCGATGAATTCATCGTCCCCGACGAGCATCCGGAACTGGTCGGAGGAGACCGTCTCGGTCGCCAGCAGCGTCCCTTCGCGGACGAGCCGCGCGAGCAGCGTCGTCTTGCCGCTGTTCGACGGGCCGACCAGCAGGACGATACCCGCGTGCGGCAGCTGAATCGTTCTCTTCGATTCTTGTTGTTGCGTCGTCATTTCCTTACCTCTCCTCTCTCCTTCGGAATATCGCCATTTGGGTCGGATGGCCGTACGCATCGTTCGCCTCGCCGATGCCCTGCAGCTCCGCCTCGTAGGCAACCGTTCGCCACCGCTCGCAAGCTTGGCGGAATTCGTCGCGCATCCATTCGAACCGGTGATCGGCATGCCGCATTGCTTCGCCCATCTCGTACACGGCATTGAACTCCCGGTTCGGCGTCGTAACGATCAGCGCATACGGGGCGTATTCGTTCAGGATCGTCGCGATCGCCCGCTCCACGCGATGCGCCTCGATGTGCTCGATCACTTCGCACAGCACGATAACGTCTTTGCCGCGCAGCGATTCGTCATAGTAGAACAGGGATCCCGTGACCGGCTTCGGCACGACGCTCTGGCCGCGTTCGACCAGCTTCGCGAATCGCTCCGCCGCCCGCTTCTGGGCAATGGCCGATGGCTCGACGGCCCATACATCTTCGACGCCCGGCAGCTCCGCGAGCCGCGCCGCCAATTTGCCCTCCCCGCTGCCGAAGTCCACGATCGTACGCTTCCGTGCCAGCCCCCGGACGGCATCGGTGATCGCCGTATAGCGCAGCTCGTTGAGCCGAACCTTCGGCTGGACTTCTCCGCCATCCGCCGGCGCCGCTCTTTCGGCGGGCGAATTCGTCGCCTCGCCTACGGGAGCGCAGCTATTGCTCGCCGATGCTTCGGCCGAGTCTCCATCTCCTCGCCCAACTGCCGTTGTCTTGCCGTTTGCCGCTTCGCCGATCTCACCAGCGCCGGCTTCCGCCATACTGGCCCGCCCCTCGCCAGGGTCGTCTGAACGTTCGTTCAGCCTTTCGCCGAATGACCGTCCGCCCCTTGCAGGTTCCACGGCGTCACGTGCCGCAACCGCGTTCGCATGCTGCCGCTGTTTCGCCTCATACCGTTCGATTACGTCCGCGAAACGCAGCGTGCGCCGCACGATCAGCTCCCGCTGCGGGTGTGTCTCAAGCCAGCCCTCCCCGTAGCGTTCGAGCTTCTCGACCTCTGCTTCACCGATGAAATAATGCTTATAATCATCCAGCACCGGCATCAGAATGAACAGCTGACGAAGTGCTGTCTGCAGCGTCTGGCTGCCGTGCAGCGTGATGTAGCGGACCGAGCTGCGGTTCTTCAGCTCGAACGCATAGTCGGCCTCTCCGCGCTCCTGTTCGACTTCATAGCCCAGCGCTCCGAACAACTGCTCCACGACCGCATCCGGCAGATTCGACGCGACCGGGCCGAACGACAGCGTGAGCGCGAACTTGTGCGATACCCACTCCGCGAACGATTCCTTCGGTTTGCCGTTCAGCGCCGTGCCGAGCGAAGGGCGGATATATGTGCAGAACAAGCTGCTCGTCACGAATTCCCGATCGTTAATGTACTGCGTAATGTCGTAGCAGTCCGGACTGCCCTTGACGAGCTCGATCGGATCCGGCGTTACATGGAGCACCGCCTCCGTCTGCTGCTTGTCGCATACCGTATAGACGAGACGCACCCTGGCCCCCTTTTCCTCTCGTTCGTACAGGTTGTTCGGATTTTTGGCGAGCAGATGGGACAGCATGTTCGCGCCCGCTCCGTCCGCCCTGATGATCAATTGCATGCTGATTCTCTCCTTCTTATTGAAATACCGCGCCTTCCAGTCCCCACGCTTCCTTCAACGTCTCGCGGAACAATGCGCCCAGGCGGTCGGCTTGCCCGTTTTCCGCAGCCGGTATCTGAACCGCCGACCGTTCGAAATGCGCGATTCGCGCTTCTAAATATGTGTTCAGCTCCGCGATGCGCGGGCCCAGATCCAGCTCATCGCCTGCTTTCTTGCGCGCCAGCAGGTCGCCGATAATGGCGTGAAGATCGCTGCCCGCCGGAATTTGCGATTCGAACAGCGCTTCGAACGCAATCGGCGGCATCGTCCCTTTCTCCTCGATCCAACCGCAGGCAAGAATCGGGCGCAGCACGTAGAAATATTTTTTGAGCCGCACCTCCTCGCCCTGCAAATACATCCGGAAGTTCCCGCGAGCCATGTTCAGATAGTGGTACATACACGACTTCGGCGAGAACGCCAGCGGCGACATCCTCCGTATTCGTTCGGCGGCCGACGTTTGCTCCATATATGGGATGGGCGATTGCAGCCACTCCAGCAGCGGCGGATTCGATTTGCGGAATAACCGCAGCGCCTTGCGCAGATCCCAACCATTAATATCCAGCAGGTCGTTGATGGGGCGCTCGATGACGTCCCTTCTATCGTCGATCGATAAGTACCAGTCCACTGGACGGACGTAGATGAAACGCACATCGTAATCGCTATTTTGCGAGGGGAAGCCCCATGCCCGGCTGCCGGACTCGCAGGCGTACAGAATACGCACGTCCTCCTCCGCCTCGATATTTCGCAGCGCCTCTTGAATGTTTTGCTCATACGGATGCATGGGGCATCCCTCCTTAATTTGGATCATTTATGTTGCATGAGATTAATCGTTCGCTTGCTAAAATACGTGCCTGGTCGTGGTTTCGCAGTCGTCGGATATTCCCGTGAGCCGTATCATCTGCACCTACCGGTTCTCCTCTCGTTCCACACCCCCATCATCGCTTATTCGGGCATGCGCGAACATGGCGAAAGTATGGCGACGGGTAAAAAGCGGGCCGCTAAGCTGTGCTCATCCCCCTATAGCGCCCTACACTCACCCAAACTCCAGTAGTGGTGCCCGGCCCCCTATTACATGCCCTTCCCACGATCCAACCTCCAATAGTCGCACTCGGCCCACTATTACATGCCCTTCCCACGATCCGACCTCCAATAGTCGCACTCAGCCCACTAGTACATGCCCTCTCCCGATCCAACCTCCAATAGTCGCACTCAGCCCACTAGTACATGCCTCCCCCGATCCGACCTCCAATAGTCGCACTCAGCCCACTAGTACACGCCCTGCCACTCCTTCGAACTTCACAAAAGTCGCGCCCAACGCTCAACCCTCTATTGAACGCCCCCACAATACCGCCCCGCTTGAAAATGTTCCCGTTTCCCTTCCCCCTCCTCCTTGCTACAATGGAATATAGTTGAAACACTGTTCAGAAACGGGGATGCGATCGGCATGGCACGCGAAAGCTTCGACAAAGAAATTCAATTCCTCCGCATGCTGGCGCTGACCAGCGGCGCTTACAGCCGGCAGCAGTTCGCCGACCGGCTCGGCATCTCCATCCATACCTTCGACAAAACGATCCGGCGGCTCAAATCCGTCGTCAGCGCGGTGCACGAACGGCTGCCGGCCGATCAGGGCAAGGAATTCGCCGAGACGCTGCGATATTCGTATTACGAATCCGCCGACCCGCTCCTGCTGTTCCTATACCGGGCGAAGTCGGTCAAGGAGACCGAGAGCTACCGGCTAACCCTCATCGTCGCCGCGCTGGAATCGCAGCCGCTCACCGCCTTGGAGCTGCTCGATCTGTGCTGCGCCGGGCTGCCGGCGGAGCTGGCGCTGCCGGATGAGAAGACGATCCGCAGCGATCTGAAGTATTTGGAAGAGGCCGGCGTCGTCGTGCGCGAAGGGAGCAGCCGCCCGTACCGCTATCGGCTATATACCGAGCTGCTGGACGCGCTGTCGGACGAGGAATTGATCGATTTGTACGATTTCGTCGATGTCATGGCCAACACGCAGGTGCCGTCCGTGCAAGGCTATTTGCTGCGCGACAGCTTGAAGAAGGCGATTCGTCGGCAGGACAAGGAGCTGGCCGAGCCGTTCCTGTATAAGTACCATTACTTTTCTAGGATTTTGGACGAAGCGCATCTGAACCTGCTGCTGCAGGCGATCGCCGCGCGCCGCACGATTTCGTTCCTGTACTTCTCCCCGAAGGCGGGCAAAAGCTACGGCTCCCAGAATACGAACCCGCTGTTCGCCCGGGAGAGCGAGGGCAAGGAAGCGCGCGTGCTGCCGCTTCGCGTCGTCTACGATCATCAATACGGCCGCTGGTATTTGCTCGCCCATAGCGCGAAGCAACGCGTCGCCAAATTCCGGCTCGAAGGCATGACCCAGATCGAAGAAGGCGATCCGGTCGATGAAGCGGATTTCGCCGCCAAGCTGGCCTTGCTCGATGCGCGCACGAAGCAGAGCTGGCTCGTCGATACCGGCTACCCGGTCACGATCCGCGCCCGCTTTTACAATCCGGAGGGCTCACCGAGGAATTTCATCAAAGATCGGGTGCAGCTGCAGGGGCAATGGGGCGTCATTACGGAGGAGGACGAGACGTCGTTCGTCTACGAAATAACCGTGAACGGAATAACGGAGATCAAGCCGTGGCTGCGCAGTTTCGGCTCCAGCTGCGAGGTGCTCGCACCCAAGCGTCTGCGGGAAGAGTTTATCGCCGAATGGAAGGAGATCCAGCGCTATTATGAATCTGTTCGAGAAGATTTTTAACTACCAAGTGATGGCGAAGCTCGGCGAGCGCGGCACCGTCACGCTGACGCGCCACGAACGGACTTGGCTGAAGGCGATGCTGGCTCATCCGGCGGCAGAATCCGCCATGGCGCCCGAGACCCGCGAGAAGCTGATCGGCATCCTGGCCGATGAGCCGGATGCCGCCTACCCTGCCGGCCTCCAGGAGAAAGCGCGCAGCGTCGAGCGGCAGGTGCATCATCCGCTGCTTCGCCCGCTGCGCCGCATCATCGCGGTCAAGAAAGGGATGCGCATCACGTACACCCTGCGCAACGGGAGCGTCCAGCGCAACGTGCGCGGCTTCCCGTATAAGCTCGAATATTCCATGGTGAAGCGCGAATGGTACGTGCTGTGGATGCATTTGAGACGCCGGGCGTGGATGGCGACCAAGCTGAGCAACATTATTCTGGTGGAATACAGCGCGATGTCCGAGGCGGCGGCAGAGGCGAATCTGGCGCGCATCGCCGCGGTGCTCGCAGAGCGCAAGAAGCGGATTACGCTCGAGGTCGTCCCTACATATAATCGGGAACTATCCCGCATCCTCTACGCCCTCTCCTGCTTCGAGAAGGAAGTCCAGTACGACGAGCTGCTGGACACCTACCGGATTCGGCTGGAGTTCTCCGGCGACGATAGCGACTATGTCCTCTCGAAGATCCGCTTCCTCGGCATGCGGGTCATCATCGTGGAAGGCGCCTACCATCAGAGGCGCATGTACGAATCCGCGACGAAGGCGCTGGCCCGCTACGGGGCGGTCGACGACCAAGACAGCCACACGAGCGAAACAGCGGAGGGCTCAGATACGGCTGAGGAGAAAGACGTCGGTTAGGCGGGCAGGAAGCGGCGGCGGATTCCTTTTTCAATCCAACAGCACCATAATCGTCCCCGTCCCTCCTGATAAAAGTTGCATTTCGCCGTCGCATTGACTATCGTTACAGCATAGCGTTATCTATTTTCATGAATAGACAGGAGAGAGAACCATGACAACCCCTTATCGTTCGCCGCTTATCGAGACGCTCGGCCTACAGCCCCATGTAGAGGGCGGCTGGTACCGCGAGCTGTGGAAAGCTTCCTTCGATATCCCGAAAGAAGTGCTCGGCGGCCAATATTCCGGCTCTCGTCCAGCCGCGACGTCGATCTACTTCCTGCTGCATCCGGACGAAATGTCCGACTGGCACGTCGTCCTCTCGGACGAGCTGTGGCTGTACCACTCCGGCAGCCCGCTGCTGCTGACGATCGGTGGCACCGGCGATTTGCCATCCGAGGAGACGCAAGAATTCGTCCTCGGCCTGGATATCGAGAACGGCCAGCAGCCGCAAGTGCTGATCCCGGCTAACGCGTGGCAGAAAGCGAAGCCGCTCGGCAACGAGCCCGTGCTCGTCTCCTGCGTCGTAGCGCCTGGCTTCCACTACGACGACTTCACGCTCATCTCGCGGGATGCAGCGAAGAGCGAATAACCGCTGCCTTCCACGCACGAACGAACACGAATGCCAAAAAGCACGCGTCAGACGGCCCCCAGCCATCTAACGCGTGCTTTTGCTTTTCCTTCAACTATGCTCACGATCCACTGACCTTCTCAGCGTCCGAGATTATCGTCCAAGCTCAGCTGATCTCAGCGGTGCACAAGGCACATCGTCTCGAACGACTCAGCTGAGCATCGCCCAAGATACACCGTCCCCGGTCCACTGCCTCAGCAGCGCCCGGGACCAAATGGTCGCCCCGCCCCGCTCCCTAAGGTCGCGCTCATAGCCAATCGTCCCCGTTCAGCGACGCCTACCCCCTATCTGTACGCATCATCAGCCGTTTAGCCAAGCTAACCGAACCACGACGCCCCTCCCGGCCTTCGCCTCTAACGTCCGCTTGCCGTCCGCTTCTTCAGCCGAATGGTTGGTTCCCCTACGTAGGCACCTGGTCCGCTGCGAATCGTCTCCACGAAGCGCTGCAGCTCGTTGGCGAACGCGAACAGGTTGGCCCGGTTCTCGAACGCTTCCCGCGTCTCCGGCAGCGGCAGCAGCTTATGATACTCCCTGACGCCGCACAGCATGTCGTGCAGCCGCGCTGCTTCGCCGCGGTTGTCGAGGTTCTGGCTCAGCAGTTCGACGAACTCGCCGAGCCGCCGTCCTTGCTCGATCGTCGTATGCATTCGCGAGATGAACGGCAGCATCCGCTCCAGCAGATCGTACTGCCGCTGCTTATGTTCGAAATAATCGGAGTAGCTGACGCCTTTCTTGCGCCGGCGGCTATTCTCCGCATCCAGTGCGGCCATCCGCTTTCCTTTCCGGAGCACATCGGCCAGCTCGAGCACCTCTTTACCGTTCCATACCGTTTCGTTGTCTTTGAGATAGATTGCGATTTCGTGCAAAATCCGGCTCGTCAGCCGGTCCGTCTCCTGCCGGTAGCCTTCGATCTCCTTATCGATGCTCGGCATGTACCAGTTAATAATTAGCGCCACGCCCAGCCCGATCGTCACGACCAGCAGCTCGTTCAGAAAAAACGCATTGTCCACGTAACCGTGCATGTACACGTGCATCACGATGACGATGCTGCTCGCGATGCCTTCCTGCACGCCCAACCAGACGCAGAACGGGATGAACGTCATTAACAAGATGAGGAACGTATACGGATGATAGCCCAGAATTTGAAACAGCATCGCGGCGTAAAACATCCCCGATATGCACGCCATCGCGCGGCTCACCGCAGCTGAATACGATTGCTTGCGCGATTTCTGAATGCACAGCAGCGTCAATATCCCGGCCGCTGAGAAATATTCCAGTCCCAACGACTGCGCGATCCACACCGATACGCAGACGCCAAGCGCCGTCTTCATCGTCCGAAACCCGATGCCAATTTTCATTGCCGCTCACCTAAATTCCTAATTGTGTCAAACCCTTATGTTTCCCCATCATACTCCCCTCGTCGGCATCATGCAAACGACCTGCTCCCTCCTAACGCCATGAGAATGCAAAAAAACGCTGCCCGCGGGCAGCGTATCAATGTAGATCATCAAATTCAGCTAGATCGGAACTTCCTGCCCCCATTGCCGAAGCCTCATGCAGAAGAATACGGTACTGAGCTAAGTCGCGCTTTAACCTCGGTCATCTTCATCTGGCCCATGCAGACCTTCAGATACCGATGTACCCTCGGCCATTATCGCTTGCTGGGCCCTTGCTCGCCTTTCGATACCGACGGGCACGCGGGCAGCACTTCTTCCTAGTCCATAATGATTCGGCCCGTATAGGCCTTCTTCTTTTTCTCCTGCTCCATGGCCGATGCTGCCGGAACGCTCGGGTATGGAGCGCCGGCCTTGCTTCCGAACCCGCCAGCCGCCTCGTTGGTCGTCAGCCCATAGCCGTCTTCCCGCCCGCCGCCCGGCATGCCGCCGTCGTGGCCCGAACGCCATTCCAGCGTTACTGATTGCGTATAATTCAAGTCGAACACCTCGTTTTTTATCAATTACATGACCCTCTATCTCAAATCGTTTGTCTCGCGTCATCGATCTCAAGCCCGATTCTCACGGGCCATCTTCGTACAGCACTTCGGCCGGCACGTAGTCCGCCAGCCACACCTCGTTCCCCGCCCGATAGAACGTGACGCCCGCTTGCGCGGCTTTCTCCGTATCTACCCGTAGCAGCACCAGTTCGCCCCGGCGTCTTCCCGCCAGCTCGGCGAACGGCTTCTCTTCGGACATATGGACGTACAGCCGGCCCATCGCACGAAGTCCTTCTTGTTTGATGATGGGCAGCGCCTTCGCATTCGTCCCGTGGTAAAGGACGGCCGGCGGCACCGCCGCTTCATAGGCGAAGCGCTCGACGCTATGTCCGTATCGCGCCCGGATTCGCCCGTCCCGGAGCTCGAACCGCTGCTTCTCGCACTCGCGCACCACCGTTTCGATGGCTTCCATCGTTACGCTAGCCCATACCGACTGCCGCCGCAGCGCGGCCAATAGCGCTTCCGCTTCGCAGGCCCCGTCCGCCGGATCCAGCCGCAGGCCGAATCCGTCCGGCGCGTGCCGCAGCATTTTCGTCATTGTTTTGCTCAGCCGCTGCCGACTTTGCGCGTTGTTTTGCGCGTTTTTCATTGTACTCGCTCCTATTGCAACGGACGCGCCGACCTACATCGCCATGAACCCGACCCGCTGCGTGCCCGGTTCTTGGAACCACTCCTGCGTCCGTCCTTTATGCAAATCGCCCTTCAACCGTTTCGCGAGCAGCGGCAAATTGACCGCCTTCTCCTCGTACCACACCATGGCGGCAGAGACATACAGCTCGTTCAGCTGGGCGAACGTGAATCCTTCCGTCATCCCGATTAGTTCCTTCAGCTCTTCCTCGCCGGCGAGCTTCCCGAACCCTTTCCGCCGCATATACACGCCCCGCAGCTCCGCATCCGGCAGCTTAATTTCATAAGCGCGGTCGAATCGCCCTGCCCGGTTCATGAGCGCCGGATCGATCCGCTCCGGGTAGTTCGTCGTGCCGATCAGGAATATCCCTTCCTTTGACGTCGCTCCGTCCAGCGTGTTCAGAAAATACGACCGCGCCCGCTCCGGCATCGCGTCCATGTCCTCAACGACGAGAATCATCGGCGCGAGCGCCGCGGCCGCCTCGAACACCTCCTGAATCGTATCGCTGCACGTATGCTCCGTAATCTGCCAGTACGCCACCGGCGCCTGCACGCTGCCCGCGATAGACTTCACAAGCGTCGTCTTGCCGTTACCGGGTTTGCCGTAGAGCAAAATGCCGCGTTTATAGGGTACCCCGAACGTCTCGTAGAAGCTGCGGTCCTCCGAGAAGAACCGATCGATCGAACGGTAAATGTCTTGCTTCACCTCTTCGTGCATGACCACTTCATCGCGTTCGACCATCGTCGTGATCGGCTCGAGCTGCTTCTCCGTGCCGTGCGGACGGTCCGTGAACACCGTCACTTGCGAGCGGTCCAGCTCTCTGCGCCGCGACCGGCAATGCGCCAGGAAAGCAAGCAGCCGCGTCTCATCCGCCGCGAACACGCAATCCTCGTATCCGATGCCGTGCGGCCGCATGACGGGGACGCGCGCCAACGCCACATCCCACGCCGCATAAGCGAACACATTGTTTTGTAGACTCGGGCAGACGCTCCAGTCCCCATCCCGGTAATCGAATACACGCGTCCCCACGGATTCATAGACCCGCGCGACCCGCTCCGCTTCGCCGGTACCACGCTGCAAATCCTGCTTCAGCAGCTCCCAATATTCCTCGTTGCAATCTTCGTCCTCGTATAGCTCGAAAGGCTTGCCGTAGCGCGCCGTCAATAGTCGCTGAATGCCCATAACCGCGCCGCTGTAGCTTTCGAAAGGCGATACGATCCGCTCGGCGAGTCCTTCTTCGGCCGAGATGATCGTCTCGACTCCATATTCATCACCGCAACGTATCGCTATAGTTCCCGCAGCCCCATGGTTGGAAGATGTACCATTTGCCGCTCCGTTAACCGCTGCTTCTGCTGCGCTCGCAGCGCTTTCGGTTCCTTGCTTCGGCTGCGGGGCATCCGTTGTCACCGACTGTTCCGAGCGCGCCCTTTCATCCGCCAATCCCGCCGCTTGCTTCGGCATCCATTCGTTCCCTCTTACGATCATGAAGCTCCTTTCACCGTCGCAAGCGGCTTGCATTTGGCGACCACTTGGGCCAGCCCTGCGCCGACGACGCTGTCGATAATCTGGTCGACGTCCTTGTAGGCTTGCGGAGACTCATCCAGAATGGTCTCCAGCGATCGTTGATTGACGACGATCTCGTCATCCGTGCCGACGCGCATGGCCGAGGCGAATGCATCCACCGTGATCAGCCGCTTCGTCGCGCTCCGCGAGCGGATTCGGCCCGCCCCGTGGCAGATCGAATAGTAATTCGCCGCGCCGCCGCTTGCCCCCACCATCAAGTAGGAGGCGGTTCCCATTGAGCCCGGAATCAAGGCTGGATGGCCGGTTGCCGCATATGGCGCGGGGTTATCCGGATGGCCAGCCGGCAGCGCACGCGTTGCGCCTTTCCGATGGACGAAATATTCCGTCTCCCCGTGCCGCTCTTCCCACGCATAGTTGTGCATCAGGTCGTACAGCGTCTTTGTCTCGAACTTCGAGCTGAACACATCCTTGCATGCCTCGCGCACCGCGTACGCGATCAGATGCCGGTTGACGACCGCGTAATTGAGCGCCGAATACATCAAGTTCACGTACGTCTGCGCCACCGGATGGGCCAGTTCCGCGTACACCAGCTTCGGGTCGGCCGTGCCGTATCCGGCGGCTTTCATCACCTTGGCCATGTCGCTCGTATTGTACTGGCTGACCGCGCCGCCCCATGCCCGTGAGCCGGAGTGAATCATGATGACGACCTGGCCGTCGAACAAGCCCCACTGCTCGGCGATGCCGCGGTTCTCTTCCGCGATCTCGATCGTCTGCAGCTCCACGAAATGGTTCCCGCCGCCCAGCGTCCCAAGCTGACGGTGCGACCGGTGCCAGATGATGTCCGGGAACTTGTTCAGCGCTTCCTCGTCCAAATAAAACCGGCTGCTCTCCACATGCGTCAACGACGTCGCCTTGCGCGGCGTATATCCGTCCGGGATGTATTTCTTCGGCAGCCCGTGCAGCCCTTTCTGCACCACATGCTCCAGCCGGATATCCGAGAAATGCCCTCTGGCATGCTCCTCGACCGGCAAATATTTCTCGATACTCCGCACCAGCTTCCGGCGCAGCTTCACGTCCTGCACGTCTTCGCGCGTCAAGTTCGTCACATGCACCCGCATGCCGCAACCAATATCGCTCCCGACAATGGACGGCGAAACATAGCCATTGCTCGCCTGCCACACCGCCGTCGTCCCGATGCAAGTCCCGACCCCGACATGCACGTCGGGCGTGTAGCTCATGTACACCTGGTTCGGAATTTGCAAATTGTTGTTCGCCATTTCGAACACTTTATAATCTAACGCGCCGTACAGCTCATCGCCCGCGTATACATGTACCGTCCCCGCTGGTAGTTGCACTTGCCTGTAAAATGTTTGTTCCATCTAGTCGTAACCTCTCGTTCATTCTCCAATTTGCCGCGTTGCCGCGTTTGCTTTCTTCCGTCATGCTGCCGTATGCAGCTGCTTCACCGTTCATCCCGTTCCAATCGAACATGATTCCCACTCCTCCGCGTAATGTATATTCCTGATCTCCACGTCCGTCCGCCAAAAAAGCGCGCAAAAAAGCCACGGACATTCATTGTCCGTGGCTTTGGCGCGCACCAAGTACCTGCACCCCTACCGCGTTCTTACACGCGCGCAATCGGGAGCTGGCTAGCTGCAAAAAGTCCGTGGAGACCAATGAAATGTGTTATTCGCTTGTGCAGTTGTTGTCGTGCGAGCAATTGCCATCATGTTCATCAGCCTCCCTTCGTATAATTAGGTTTATCTTAATGGCTGCCCCCAACAACTGTCAACTGGGCAAAATCATTATATTCGTTCTCGCCCAAGCGAACCCGGTCCCTATCTGCCTTCCGCTTCTCCCAGTCGTGATCCGAGGAGGGCATCCAGCCGTTCCGGCAAATTGCTGCCGCCAGACAGCGAGATCGTCCCGATTTTCTCGCAGATCTTCTCCAAAAACTCGAGTTCTTTCAGCCGGTATAGCGTCCGGTTCTCGTCCATCAACTTCGCCGTATTCAGCAGACTGCGGGTCGAAGCCGTCTCCTCCCGCCGCGTAATGAGATTGGCCTGCGCTTTCTTCTCCGCCAGCAGCACCGTATTAAGGATATCCCGAATCTCCCCCGGCAAAATAATATCCTTCACGCCCGCGGACAAGAAGCGCAACCCGTACGCCTCGCTCTTCTCGTTCAGCCTGGCCAGCACGAAAGCCGCGACTTCCTGCTTCGTCCGCAGCAAATCGTCCAGCTTGAGCGTCCCTACATATTGCCGGAGCGCCAACTGAAGCTCAATGTGCAGTTGATCCTCGAATCCCTTGATATCTAACAAACGAACCGGATCGACGATTCGATACTGGCATACGAAATTAAGCCGCAGCGTAATTTTGTCTTCCGTCATCATCTCTTGGCCCGTCAGATCCATCTGCTGCTGCCGCATATCGACGGTGCGCACCATCGTCTGGATCGCCCCACGCCAGAAGTAATAGCGTCCGGGCGGCAGTTCCCGCTGCAGCAGATTGTTGTAAAACAGGAAGCCTCGCTCATGGCTCGCTACGTCTTGAACCAGCACATGCATGCCCAGCTTCGGCACGATCGTTCGATCGATCTCGCCGCCTAACTCCGGCTGGCGAATATCCGCGCGTACGAATCGGTGCTCGCGCATCCCCTTCCAGAACGCATACCGTCCCGGTCCAAGCACCTCTTTGAATTTTTCATTCTCGTAATGCAAGACCAGTTCATAGTCGCGCACTTCCACGACTTCAAGCGCCTGAGCTAACTCCGAATCTAGGAGGAAGGTCTCCAGTGGATAACCCTCCACTTGGAACGCTTCCGTCGCCTTCATCACGACGACCTGCTCGCCTCTCCACGCTGCATACTTGATCACGCCAGACTTCACCATTTTTATATATTGCCCGTGACGAAATACCAATCCCCGTTCATCGGGTTTCAATTGCTGCTTGCTGCTCAACATTGCACTTCACTCCTTCATTGACGGTATAGCGTTGAGATTTCCCAGCCACGTTGGCGGAGCCTTGTTTAAGGTAGCGGTCTAGCTGTAACTTAACCAGTCCTCACGTCTCATCCAATCGGCCCCATTCCCCGATCGATCTCCAAACCTTCAGACTAACCTTGCACCAGCCTTCTCCGCATCCGTTATCCACGAGGCCACAAAGCCTCCGTCGCCGTGCCTTGCCTCTTCAGGCGAAGCCGGGAATCTCTCGCTATCCCTTCGCATCATTAGCCGATTTGGACAATCGGTAGCATAGGACCACTTTCGCTTCACAGGCGATTGGGAATCGAACCCAATACGAAACAACTGTATCAAGCGACAGCATACTTTCACCCATCGGGCAAAGCACTGCGGAAGGATTCCGACCTCCCCGCCCCGGTTCACCTGCACGGTTGATTCTCCTTCATTTTCGCGCAGAAGGCGACAACTGAACACGGCAAAAGTATGGCGAACTTTAAGGAAATCTCTTCAAAGAAACCTTCCGCGCAACGTGCTCGAGCCGGCCTGAGACATGAAATGGGCACTTCAGTGACCTGTACGCATCGTCCTCAAGTATGAGAAGAAGTCCGCGTTATATCCTGACTTGCAAGACGTATAAATCGTGCTGCATAGCCTCGGATATATTTTGAATCGTTCGACTGCAGACATCCTGCTGCAAGACACAGAACACGTACGGCACAGCCTCTGGCGTCTTTGGAGCGTTCTGCTGCAGATAGCAAAAAGAGGCAGCTCAGGTATCTGAACTGCCTCAACTAGATGATTTACGTCATCAAACCATCAAATGAATAAACCAAAAGAATAAACCAAAAGAATAAATCAAAAGAATAAACTCTCAAAAAACAAAAAAACTCCCTGCAGCGCAGAGAGTTGAATTTACATATGGAGCGGGTGATGGGAATCGAACCCACGCTACCAGCTTGGAAGGCTGGAGTTCTACCATTGAACTACACCCGCAAAAATATGGTCGGGATGACACGATTCGAACATGCGACCCCCTGGTCCCAAACCAGGTGCTCTACCAAGCTGAGCTACATCCCGTTATAAAAATGGCGCGCCCTGAGAGATTCGAACTCCCGGCCTTTTGATTCGTAGTCAAACGCTCTATCCAGCTGAGCTAAGGGCGCGCATTATGGAGCG
>NZ_JBHMDO010000027.1:0-58529 GCF_042431225.1 Paenibacillus aurantiacus
GGGAATCCGGGAACAACAGCGATCGGAAGAACATGCGACCGCGCAGTGGATGCGGTAACCCAAACATTGCATTTGAAAACGGGGGTGTCCCGACGTCATCTTTTCGATGACTTTTGGGACACCCCCTTTTGTCGGTACGCCGCAAGCGCTAGGATGCCTTAGTACGCATGGCTAAACCAGCCAATTCCAGATCGCGGCCGCTCCCAGCGCGAGCAGGCTTGCCGATCCGACCCAACCGGAGGCTTTCAGTCTCGCCCGTCGGTCTTCCTTGCTCTCCATATAGAAGTTGGCCCGGTTCTGGTCGCCGGATGTAAAGGCACCGGCCAGAATGCCGGCCACTAGCAGACCGATTACGCCTGCGCCGATCAACACGTTCATCCGCTTCTCCTCCTGAACCTTCGTTACCCTGTATAACGCAAGATCCATATGGAAGTTGCGTTCCTGCTCCCCGGGCCGCGCGGAGGTCTGTCAGCCAATGGATTTCGTTGCTGCTGCTTATAACTCTCATCCGGGCAACCGCGTTATTTGCCTTTCGCACATGACCTGGACTATTTTCCCAAATGCCCGCCAAACGTTTATGAACACTGTGTTTATAGCTGACACGGCGCATGCTGCCGCAATTTACCGGTAGGCATCGGGCTAGCGACACTGTAACCTTTAACACGAGCCGAAACTTAAATGTACGGGGGAACTTCGGGAGTATTGGAAGGCCAGTGCTACCCGCCGTGTTCGTTATGACGACACGCGGATCGGAGGGCTGGTGCCTCCCGCCGTGTCGTCGTGACGACACGGATTCTGCAATTCGTCCTAGGGGCTGTCCGGGTAGGCCGCAAGCGGTCAACCGGATAACGTCAGGATGCAAAGCTTGGGGTGAATCGCGAGCGGCGCAAGCCGGGTGCGCGCGTAGGGTCGAACTCCTCGACCCGAATCCGACAACTAACCTCGTAGGCCACATGCATGAGCGGATCGTTTGCGGGCTGTATCAGACCGCTGCTTCCGTTCGCGTTGACGAGAGGCGAGCGTCGCGAATGACGGCGCGTTTCTCGTAAATAAAGGAGGATGTCCATTGTTTACAATGAAGTCATGGAAAAAATGCGCGGCAGCCGCTGTTCTCGGGCTTGCGCTGCTGGCCACGGCTGGCGCCGCAAGCGCGGAAGCAGCGTCGTACAAAGCGACGGACGATGATACGTTCTGGAGTTTGTCCAAGCAGTATGGCGTGTCGGTGGAAGAACTGATGAATGCCAACCCGACGGTCAATCCGCTGAACATCTACGCGGGACTTACGATCTCGATCCCGGACGGCGACAGCAAGCCGCAGCAGCAGTCTATTGTGAAAGCAAAAGCTCAACCCGTCATGAGAACGATGGCGGCCGAGCTTCCGGCGGTCGAATCCGAGCCGACGCTGACAGTGAAAGGCAAATCCGTGGCGTACACGGATGCGCTGCATGTCAAAGCGAGCGCTTATACGGCCGCGGCGGGCGAGAATGGTTGGGGCGCCGTGGATTATTTCGGCAACCCCTTGAAGGTCGGGACCGTTGCGGTTGACCCGGCGCTCATTCCGCTCGGCACCAAACTGTACGTGACCGGGTATGATTACAACGGTCTGCCAGTAGGCGGCATGTTTGCCGTCGCGTCCGATATGGGCAGCGCGATCAAGGGCAACCGCATCGATATCTACGTGCCGTCATCGCAGCAGCAAGCGCGCACGTTCGGTTATCAATATGTCCATGTGTATGTGCTGAAATAGCATGGATGACGTTTGCGCCCGATCGGGCCAACCTGCATAGCGCAAGCGCTGCCCCGTTTCGGGGCAGCGCTTTTGTTCGTTGCGGGCTACCGTTTCGGCCGTGCCGATCGCGCTACTGGGCGGCCGAGCAGCTCCGGCAGCGGGACGATCTCGTAGCCTTTTTTTCGCAAGTATTGGATAAGCTGAGGGAGCGCCTTCACCGTGCCGGATAAGTCTTGGGTTGCGCCGCCTCCCGCATGCTGCAGAATAATCGAGCCTGGCTGGAGCGTGCTTTTGATATTGGCCATGATGCGCGCGCTGCCGATGCTGCGCCAGTCCTCCGAGTCCACGTCCCAATTGACGACGGTGTAGCCGTTCGCTTGCGCCCATTCAATCTGTTTCGGCGTGATGGCTCCGTAGGGCGGACGGAGATAACGAGGGCTGTAGCCGGCCAGCGAGCGCAGCAGCAGATCCGTCTGGGCGATTTGCTGGCTGAACTGGTGAACCGAGATTTTGGGGAACACCGGGTGGTCGTAGGAGTGGTTGGCGATCATATGGCCTTCCTTCCGCATTCTCGCGACCATTGCCGGATAGGCTTTCGCTTTGGACCCGAGCACGAAGAATGTCGCGCGCACCCGGTATTTGGCCAAAATATCGAGCACCTTGGGCGTATATCGGGGATCCGGCACGTCGTCGAACGTCAGCGCGACCTTCATGCTGCCCCGGGAGCCCCGGACGAAAAACGTGCCAGGGTATCGCCGCTGGAGCTCGAGCCACGAAAAGGAGCCGGCCGATCGATTGCCGTTGCGAGCATCGGCAAGGGTTTCGAAGACGGCCCCCTCGGGCGTTGCCGTAGGTGCTTGAACGACTTTCTCGCCGGCGGCAAGCGAAGCTTCATGCAGCGGAGGCGCGGCCGCCTCGCACGAAAGCAGAATCGCAAGGAGGACGAGAACGGTAAGCTGTTTTCCTGCACCCGGTTTACGGATGCCGTCTGCGTCAGCCATCTGGTCTCACTCCTTTTCGGTGGCGAGTGACGGTTTGTTCATTTTCCCACCAGGACGGGGCGAACATGCGCCCGGTTTCTTGAATAAATGCAGGGAAATGAGGGTTTTCATGCTTTACATAGGCGCACCATCGGGCGTAACATGAGAAAATCAGGAAACCAAACCACCGTTAAAGGAGCATGAGCATGCCGCAAATCGATATGCCTCTCGCGCAATTGCAAACGTATACAGGAATCAATCCGAAGCCAGCGGACTTCGAGGAGTATTGGGAACGGGCGCTGGCGGAAATGCGCGCGACGGATCCGCAGGTCGAGCTGATTCCAAGCGACTTCCAAACACCGGCCGCGGAATGCTTCGACTTGTACTTCACAGGCGTCGGAGGCGCTCGCATACATGCGAAATACGCGCGTCCGCGGGGAGCGTCCGAGCCTCATCCGGCTGTGCTCCAGTTTCACGGCTATACGGGCAGCGCCGGCGATTGGAACGACCGTCTGGCTTACGTATCGCTGGGTTTCTCCGTGTTCGCCATGGACTGCAGAGGGCAGGGCGGATCTTCAGAAGATGCGGGTGGCGTGAAGGGCAACACGCATCACGGCCATATCATTCGTGGGCTGGACGACCAACCGGAAAGTCTGCTCTTCCGTCACATTTTCCTTGATACGGCCCAACTCGCGGCTATCGCCATCGAGATGGAGGAGGTCGACGAGAACCGCGTTTATGCGACGGGATGGTCGCAAGGCGGGGCGCTGACGATCGCTTGCGCAGCGCTCGAACCCCGCATTCGGAAAGCGGCGCCGGTGTACCCGTTCTTGAGCGACTACAGACGGGTATGGGAGATGGACTTGGCGAAGGATGCGTACGAGGAGCTGCGCGGGTATTTCCGCCGGTTCGATCCGCAGCACAAGCGGGAAGACGAGGTGTTCACTCGTCTGGGCTACATCGACATTCAACACTTGGCAGGGCGCATACAGGCGGACGTGGTGATGGGCGTAGGCTTGATGGATACAATCTGCCCGCCTTCGACCCAGTTCGCGGCATACAACAAAATTCAAGCCCGCAAGCGGCTGGAAGTGTATCCGGACTTCGGACATGAAGGATTGCCCGGACTCCATGACACGATCATTCAATTTTTCTTGAGCGAGGAATAAGGGGCTTACTGATCGACGACGGCCATCGAACGCGGCTTAAGCGCCAAAAAAAGCGCCTTCCAGATTGCACTGGAAGGCGCTTTTTGGTGTTAGGACCTTACACTTTAAAGACGGACATCGTGCGCTGGAGCTGATTCACATGCTGCTGCATACGCTCGGTCTCTTGAATGACGGATTGGACAGACGCGATCTGCTCGCTCATCGAAGCGGCCACCTCTTCGGTGCCGGCCGCCGATTGCTCCGTAATCGCCGAGATGTTCTGGATCGTCGAGGAGATGCGTCTTGTGCTCTCCAGCATCGCCGCGCTGTCGCTGGCGAACTGGGCAATTTGCTCGGAGATGAATTTCACGCTGCCGATAATCTCCGCGAACGATTGCTCGGTTTGGTGCAGCGCTTCCGTCTGCGTCTTGACGACTTCCTCGTTCACTTGAATGCCGTTGATGGCTTGCTTAACGGCGGCGTCGATGCTCTTCACGAGCGTGAACACTTCCTTGGTTGCCGCGTTCGATTCCTCGGCAAGCTTCCGGACTTCCTGCGCGACGACCGCGAAGCCGCGTCCGTGCTCGCCTGCTCGGGCAGCCTCGATGGAGGCATTCAGCGATAAGAGGTTCGTCTGCTCCGCAATCTCGGAGATCGTGTGCGTGATGGCGGAGATGCCGTCTGCTTTATGCGCCAAATCTTCAATGGAAGCGGCTACATTCGCGGTCGCGTCAATGTTGCGCTTCATCCCTTCGGCCTGGCTTTCAACGGCCTGACGGCCTTTGTCCACGAGCGTGAGCGCAAGCTCGGAACGTTCATTCATCTGCTTGGTCGAGTCGGCGTAGCTGGTGAAGCTTGCTTCCATCTCGCGGATCGAGTCGGCCATGACGTTGATGTCGGCCGAAATCTCGGCTGCGCCCGTAGCTAGTTCCGCCGCGGAAGTCGATACCTGGTCCATCATTTGTTTCAAGTCGGTATTCTTGTAGTAGATCGTGCGGCTGGAGTCGTTGACGACGTTCGAGATACCGGATGTTTCTTTCAGAATGTCGCGGATCTTGACGACCATGCTGTTGAAGGAATGGCCGAGCTCGCCCGTCGAGGACGTATCGAGCGACTGCGTGAAATCGCCCTTGGATACGGAGTAAGCGGCGTTCCGTAGTTCCTCGAACGAATGCGAGAGCGTCTTTTCGAAGAACAGCACGACAGGGTACGTAACCGCTGCCATGACGGCGATGATAACGAGCCCTGACCAGACATTACCGTCAAAGACGAGAAGCGCGATTAGCAGAAGAACGGCAAAAAGGACAACGTTCGCATAAAATCCAACCATGAGCTTCTTACGGACAGATAAAGCATGCAGCCAATTCATAGACCGACCCAGGCCCCTTTCGTTTTTCACCCGTATAGGTATCTTTTTCCTTATTATATCACCGGCACGGGGATTGTCTATATTTGTCTAAAAAGTGGCGAATGAGTCGATTGAATCGGTCGTAATGGCACGCATTAAGGCGATTTGAAAGAAATAATGAAGTTATGTGTAAGTATATTGTAAAAAAATAATTGAAATATGTGAGTCTTTCGTCTTATAATGAGTCCGAAGTACTAAATGGTAAGTTTATGAAAAAATGGTGATGGGGTGTAGAAGACGATGGGGATGGAATCAACGCCGCTTGCGCGGCAAATGGATTACGCGTTTCGACAAATGGAGTCGGAGCTGATTCATTCGGCAGCAGGAACAGTCACGATTCAAATTCGCAATGACGTAATTGGGAAGTATGGGATCTGTCATAATCCGATCGAGAGCCGCAACGGCGTAATTGAAGAGGAGTCCTCCGAATCCGGGCTAAAGGCCGACCAAGTGCTGGCATTCCGGAAGCTGGCGCTTGACGCGCTCCAATATAAACGGGGCTGGACGCACGGGGAGATCCGTTTTGATTTCAGCGTTCGCAAAGGATCGTGGTCGGCTGGCATCACATTCGAATCCAATTACAATATGGCGAATATCGCCAATGGCATGTTCCGTCTGCAGCCGAAGTATGGCGCGCCGCACGCGCTGCGGGATGCGCCATAACGTCGACCGTGACGGCGAAGAAGACCTGACTAGGTTCGCCTGCGTCAGGTCTTCTTGTCTTGTCCTCTAATGCAATCCGGTCATCCTTGCCCGGGGAGACACGAAGGATGCCGGGAATACTTAACGCCCGTATGTACCGGAGATTTGCTGTTCCGCGATTTGAACGAGCTTGCGCGTAATATAGCCGCCTATCGCGCCGGCGTCACGGGTCGCCATGTAACCGTAGTAACCGTCCTGCGGGATTTGGATGCCGAGCTCTTGCGCGACCTCGTATTTCAGTTGGTCCAGCGCTTGAGATGCTTGAGGCACCACCAGTGTATTGCTGCTGCGGGATTGACCTTGTCCTGCCATCTGAATTCACCTCCCTTGTGTAGAGATAGTATGGCTAAGTTGGGAGGGCGTTTATACGAAAACGGATACAGAGGCATTACATGTATTTTTTACCAAATTCATTCGAACTGCTTGTCAAAGTTGTAATCAGGATATACGTACGGCGAGTCCGGCGTTCGAATGGATTCAATGTGCGTGACGAGCAGCTGCAAAATCGTCTCGCCGTCATACTGCCCTTCCTCCAGCGTCCCGGACACTTTCACCCAGGCGTCTTTCCGGAGGGAGGCGGCTTTATCGAAGGTCGCGACCAGCCCGTAAGGCAGCGAGTCGGCCGAGCAGCAGTTCATTGCGAACCGGCTGACGGCGAATTGATCCGCCTTCATCGCCTCGTCGCGGTAGACGAACCCGCTCAGCTCGACTTGCTTGCCGATGAAGTTCTGCCGGTATAAGTCCAGTGTGGTCAGCGTCTCGATGAACCACTGGTCGGGCACGGCGATCGCGGGCTGGGCATACAGCCGTTTGCCATAAGCGGCGTAGCTTGCCGTATACTCGTCGGCGGGGAACGCCGCTTCCGATGAGCCGGCCGACCCGTCCCCATCGCGGATTCCCGAAGCGGGCAGAGAGGGAGGTCCGCTCTCGCCGGGACGGGCGTTCGCGATCGTCTGCGCACCGGCGAACGTGATGCCTTTCTTGGCGGCGAGGGAGCTGCCGAGCGTTGCTTCCGGCAGCAGGAAGCCAAGCGCGAGCGGCAGGACGAACAAGCCGTAGACGATGACGTTTTTCGGGATGGACACCGGCGGTTCGTGGTCGCACCCACAGTCGGCGATTTGCTGGCCTTTCGAAGCCTGAAATGCGGCGTACACTTGATAGATGGCGGCCGCATAGAGGACGAGCGCGGATAGTTTGACCATCGGCGCCATCCGGGGAGCGATATAGAGCGATAATCCGTCGCCTCTGGCAAGATGGACGATGAACAGCGCGAAGCCGCCGAGCAAGACGGCTCTTATTAAGTAATGGACCATGCGTCTGCGGTCGGAAGCGGCCATTGGAATCCCTCCTTTATGAACGATGGGGTGAACGCTACAACCAAAACCGTCCCGTCAGCAGGGAGCCCGCCAACACGAGCGCGAACAGCAGCAGGACGACGGCGGCGACGACTTTGGTGCGGAAGGTGCCGAGCAGCATGAGCACGCTTTTCAGGTCGACCATCGGCCCAAAGACGAGGAAGGCTAGCAGCGCAGATGGCGCGAAGACACCGTTGAACGAAGCGGCGACGAAGGCGTCTGAGGTGGAGCAGAGCGACAACAGAAAGGCCAGACCCATCATGAACGCGCTGCCGGACCAGGTGCCGCTGCCGATGCCGGCCAGCACTTCGCGGTCGACCGACGTCTGTACGATCGCCGTCAGGAACGCGCCAAGAATCACGTATTTGCCGATGTCGAACAGTTCGTCCGAAGCATGCGCAAGCGTCGCGGTCATGCGGCCCCACAATCCTTTGGCCCCTTGCGAGTGGTCGTGCTCATAAATCGAGGTCGAGCCGTTGTTCGCGGCGGCCAGTTCGTAGGCGTCCCGCTTAAGCGGATTGCGCTTCAAGAAACGGCTCAGCAGCAAGCCCAGCACGAGGCAGATCGCAAGCGCGAGCCCAAGCCGGGCGTACGCCATGCCAGGTTGGCCGCGGAAGGCCGCGTAGGTAGAGGTAAACACGACCGGATTGATGACGGGGCCGGCGAAGATGAAGACCATGCCGATGTAAGGGGGCATGCCTTTGCGGATTAGCCTGCGCACGACCGGGATCATGCCACATTCGCACAGCGGGAAGAGCAAACCGAGCAGGCTGCCGAACAGTACGCCGGCCACCGGGTGTTTCGGCGTCAGCCGCGCGATTGTCGCGTCGGAGACGAACACCTGCAGGAGCGCGGAGACGAACACGCCGAGCAGAATGAACGGGAACGTCTCGAGAATAATGCCGAGCAGCAGCAGCTTGAACGATTGCACCGTGGCAGGATCGAGCGACGCGATGGCGCTCAGCCAGCCGTTATCCGCCAGGATCAGCGCCAGCATGGCCAAGCAGCCGGCGGTCAGCAGCGGCATGCCGATCCGGTAAACAGCGGTCATCGGTAATCACTCCTTTCGGGATGGACTAGTCTATAGAAAGAATATGCGGAGCATGGCCCCGGCAGGACAACGGGGAACTTTCTTTTTTTAAGGGAAGGGTAAGCGAAAAGGAAGGGACTTCCATATTGAAATGCGGCGGGTGTGCGAGTATAATCATCCTAAATGCAAGGAAGGGAACAAGTACGCGCGCGAGGAAGCGTCAGAGAGCCGGTGGTCGGTGCGAACCGGTGCGGAAGCGCGATGCGGAATGGATCCCGGAGCAGGGCCGAGGAAACCCGCGCAAGTAAGCGGGACAAGTATGCGGCGCACGCGTCGTTCCGCGTTAAGGAACTCAAGGTTCGTTCCGCTTGCAGCAGAAAGCCGGATACGAACGAATTAGGGTGGCACCACGGTCCTTCGTCCCTTTGCGGATGAAGGACCTTTTTGCGTTCTTTTTAGGTATTTGCATTAGGTAAAGTAAGCGGTGCGAGCGTAATCGTGGCGTACAGCCGACTAATGCACGTGCAAACGCGCGGGAAGATCGCGAAAGTGGTATGTAGCCGACTATTGAGCATGGGAACGTGCGTGAGGATTGCAATAGTGGCGTACAGCCGACTATTGGATGAGGAAACGTGCGGGTCCAACTCTCCAGCTAGCGCAAAGACGGTCGCGTCACGAGCGACAACCACGTGAGCTTTGTCCGAAAGGACAAAAGCGTGCCCTGATCGAAAGCAACCGCCGTCCACCAACCTAGCTATCCATCGCGAAAGCGGGTGTCCAGAGGGCGGAGCCCTTGGGGCCCCCTCGACGGAGGGGGTGGGGGGAGCGACAACCTTAAGGAGGCAACTATTATGAAAAGAGTACTTTCCGGCATCCAGCCGAGCGGCCAGCTTACGCTGGGCAACTACATCGGCGCGATGCAAAATTTCGTCAAGCTGCAAGAAACGCACGAATGTTTCTTCATGGTCGTCGACCTGCACGCCATCACGGTGCCGCAGGAGCCGGCCGCGCTGCGCGAGCAGTCTGAGTCAGTCGCGGCGCTGTTCATCGCGGCGGGTATCGATCCTGCGAAAGCGAGCGTCTTCATGCAGTCGCATGTCCCGGCACACGCCGAGCTCGGCTGGTTGTTCACGACGCTGGCCTATATGGGCGAGCTGGAGCGCATGACACAGTTCAAAGATAAATCGTCCGGCAAAGATTCCGTCGGCGCGGGCTTGTTCGTCTACCCGACGCTCATGGCAGCGGACATTCTGCTCTACAATGCGGATCTCGTGCCGGTCGGCGACGACCAGAAGCAGCATCTGGAGCTGACGCGCGATCTGGGTCACCGGTTCAATGCGCGGTTCGGCGACTACTTCACGATTCCGGAGCCGTATATTCCGAAGGTCGGAGCGAGAATCATGTCGCTGGACGACGCCTCGAAGAAAATGAGCAAGAGCAACCCGAATCCGGCCAGCTATATCGCGCTGCTGGATCCGCCGGACGTCATTCGCAAGAAGCTTAGCCGGGCGACGACCGATTCGGGCCGAGACGTCATCTACAACCCCGCCGAGAAGCCGGAGGTCAGCAACCTGATGAGCATCTATTCGCACTGTTCCGGTCTTTCGCTGGATGAGATTCAGGCGAAGTATGAAGGACAAGGTTACGGAGCGTTCAAAAAAGATCTCGCCGAGCACGTCGTCGCGACGCTCGAGCCGCTGCAGCAGCGCTACCGCGAGATCCGCGAATCGGGCGAAATCCACGCGATTCTGAAGCAGGGCGCGGAGCGGGTTGCCGAGGTGGCGAACAAGACGGTCCGCGACGCGAAAGAGAAGATGGGTTTCCTGCCGGCGCAATAGTCCGGCTAAGGGCATAGGACGAAAAACAAACGCCGCGGAGGGGATTACCCCTGTCCGCGGCGTCTTTGTTTGGCCTTTACGATAAATCCCGCGCCGATGCAGCCCATCGTCAGGACGAAGAGTAGAAGGGTCAGCCAAGCGCTGTGCGCG
The DNA here is from genome assembly GCF_042431225.1 of Paenibacillus aurantiacus. Taxonomy (NCBI): domain Bacteria; kingdom Bacillati; phylum Bacillota; class Bacilli; order Caryophanales; family Paenibacillaceae; genus Paenibacillus; species Paenibacillus aurantiacus. Next base: position 10,341 of record NZ_JBHMDO010000027.1, read on the forward strand.
ATCGAGATAGCCGTTGCGGTCATCAAGATGACGGAGACGACGGCGAACAGCAAGGAGAGAGACTTGGACATGGGGCAAAAGCTCCTTTGAAAAGTTTTTAAAAATGAAGTGAAATCTTGAGCATATTCTTGCGACCTGCGTATCATAATAAGCTTGCAAGCTTGCAACACATACAACGTGAAGAGGATGAAAGGAGAAATTCCACATGGCAGGACAATCTCGCAGCAGCAATACGCTGGTCGTACCTCAAGCAAGCGCGGCACTTAACCAACTGAAATACGAGGCTGCACAGGAACTGGGTATCCAAATTCCTGCTGACGGTTACTACGGCAACTTCGCAACACGCGACGCCGGTTCGCTTGGTGGTTACATCACGCGCAAACTGGTGCAAATCGCCGAGCAACAACTGTCGGGTTCGCAGTTCCGTTAATTCGGACAAGCAAGGCCAAGGCTCAAGGGAAACCTTGAGCCTTTTGTTTGCGTCGCAAACGTAAAGCCAGATAGGCAGACAAGCAAAAATCCCTTCTTCATTGTGCAAGAAGGGATCGCTTTGGTCAAGCGTGAACAACTGGCATCCAGCAAGGCGGAATTCAATAGGTATTCATGCGCAGCCGCTTCTGCAGCCTCTCGTCGCTTAGCCAGCCAACATAGGACCCGAGCGTCTTGTAGTCGCTGTCCATCAGCAGAACCCCGACGAACGGATACTGCTTGCGATGCCGGTAGCGTACGTCGCACCAGCGGACTTCATAGCCCCACGAATGCTCGCGCACTTCCGCGCAGGCGAATGAGGTGAAGGAGAGGAACGAGCGGATGGAGATGTCCTGCTTGGACCGCTCGACCGCCTCATGGGTGGAGCAGCGGGCGCTGTCGATCCAGCGGAGCCGTCCTTGCTTCAGATCGCCGATCACGTAGGAGCCGTCCGCGCGCTGCTTCACGACGTTCCAGTCATAGAGGGAGATGGTCGGGATAATCATATAGTCGTCTTCCGCTTCGTGTTGGTCATCCAAGCTCGGCAGCTTGCGCAAAATCATACGATGGGAGACGGTTCGCCATATATAGTAGACGATGATCAGCGCGTACAGCGCCGGGAATAGGTCGGCGGGATCGAAGGCCCGCAGCGCCCATAGAACGATCGCGATAATATGCGACGTGAAAATAATGGGATCGAAAATATGGATGATGTTCCAGGAAATCCATTTTTTCGTGAACGGTCGCATCGCCTGTGTCCCGTAGGTATTGAACAAATCCGAAAAGACGTGAACGACGACGGCCAGCAATACCCAACCGGCGACATGCGCCCAGGGTAGTCCGAAATTAAAGCCGAGTTGCAGCAGCAGCGTGATCAATGCCGTCCAAATCGCGATAGCAGGCAAGGAGTGCGACATGCCGCGGTGATTGCGGATGTATATCGCATTGCCTTTGAAACGAAGCAGCGTATCCAAATCCGGGGCCTGGGAGCCGACTACGGTACCGATGAGTACCGCCGCGTACACCGTCTGATCGGAAGCGACCACGGGGTCGACGGAGGCGAGACCGGCGAGTCCGAGTCCCATGACCAAATGCGTTCCGCTATCCATAATAAGAAGCACCTGCCCGTGAAATGTTATACTTCTATATTGTACGTTTCAGTATCATCTGAATCGCGGGTTATTATAACGGAAGGGAAGTTTTCGCCCATGGTAATCTGTTTCGTCGAGTACCGGATTATGCCGGAGCATGAAGAAGAATATCGGTCTTGGATCGCGCGGCGGGCGGAGGAGCCCGGCGGGTTCAAGCTATATGAGGGCACCGACCAGCCGCTGCTGTTCGTCGAAGTGTGGGAAGCTGGCGACGCGGAAGCCGCCGAAGCGATAAAAAAAGAACGCTGCAATGAGCGTTCTTCATGGCGCATCATGTCGGATTGGATTCCGGGCGGCGCCGCCAAGCTTCATGCATGGACGTTTCGTCCCGCTCTTTAGCGCCCATTCGACGCGGGCAGCGTCGTCGCGGCAGGCGTCCCGCTGTTCATTGGCGTCATATTCGAGATCGTCATGCCTTGGAACGTGTATTGGTAGTTGATCTCGCCCTCGAATTCCACGTAATCCAGGTTCAGCATCAGCAGCAAGAAGCGCTTGCCCGTCGTCGGATCGCTAATAATAATGTGGTCGCGGCCGGCCGCTTCGATGATGCCTTTGAAAATTTTGGCGTTCCATTCGCGATTATTCTCATATGTCATGTAGAACGTCGCGAACTTGCCGCGGTTCAGGCGCAGAATATTCTCGATGTAGGATTCCTCGACGACCGGAACCGTGACGATATTGCCGCCGCCCGGCGTGATAATCGATCCGTTAGGTACGCCGGTGGGAACGCCGGCTTGCTGGGATTGGACGCCGGCAACGGCCGTTGGCAGCATTGTCGGCATGCCCATCATGGATGGAGCTGCGCCGCCCATCACAGAAGGAGCTGCACTGCCCATCATGGCCGGAGCCGCGCTGCCCATCATGGATGGAGCCGCTCCGCCCATCATGGATGGTGCTGCACTGCCCATTATGGATGGGGACATCCCCATGCCAGGGTATGGCGTCGCGTAGCCGTAACCTCCCCAGTTTGCCGTATTCGCCGGACTTACTGCACCTTTGTACCCGTAACCGTTAGACATGATTCCATTTCCTCGCTTTCTGATCATGAACATAAATTCGTCTTGCGCTTTTCGGCCTCTCGTTGCTTTGCTACCTTCAACTAATACACGTTCGGGCAATCCGCACTGGTCGGCCGGTAGAAACAGTGCGACTTGAACCGGCCCGCGTTCCATTGGTCGAACCATTGGCCCGGGCAACCGGCGGCGGGTTTGAAGAACCAGAGCGCGTTGGACGCGGGATGCTGCCGTTCGCCGTTGATCGTCCGTTTGGCCAGCCGAATCTCCCGGTCGCGGGCGCCTTGATAAAAGTAGCTTTTCTGCGTCGCTTCAAAGCCTCCCGGACTTTGGAAAACCATCTGCGGGATTGAACGAATATTCTTGAAGTCAAGACAGCCGCCTCTGACACGATTGACGCCGACGTTGCCGACCATCAGCATACCGAGGTCGCCTTCGCCTTCCGCCTCCGCCCGCATCAACCGGGCTAGCATCTTAATGTCCTCCGAGTTCGCTTTAATGACTCCCATGCTGGTGGAATCTCACTTCCTTTGCGCTCAGTTGGGCGTTTAACCACAAGACCATCATATTAGGCTGGGAGCAAAAGGGTTCCACCCGTATATCAGCTTCTTGCCACCGCTTGCCCAGCCGCCCGCGCTAAACCAACAAATTCTTGAACAACGGGCTCGAAGATTGTCAAAGGATCGCGGGTTGAGGTATGATTAACTACGATTTATTACCAAGAGACGTTAGATGCGTCTCTTGCGGTATCGGAACAGGGAGGCTCGCTGTGTGTTAAAAGAATATGTGGCCCTGACCAAGCCGGGATTGCTGCGGCTGAATGCGTTCGCGGCTTTCGGCGGATTCTGGGTTGCTTCCAAATGGGATATCGACTGGCTGCTGCTTCTCTATATGCTGATCGGAACCACGTTCACGATGGCGTCCGCTTGCGTCATCAACAATTACTGGGACCGCGAACTGGACAAGAAGATGGAGCGGACCCAGAAGCGCGCCCTCGCCGAAGGACGTCTGAAGCCGGGCGCCGTGCTGGCATACGGCATCGTGCTCGGTATCGTCGGACTTGCCATTTTGTTCGCGCTCGATGCGCTTCTTGGTTGGCTAGGTGTCCTGGGCATTTTCGTCTATGTGGTGATTTATACGATGTGGTTGAAGCGCTCGTCGACGTGGAGCACGTCGATCGGCGGCGTCTCCGGCGCCATGCCCCCGGTGATCGGGTATTGCGCGGTCGCGGGCGAGGTCGATATGGGCGCGTGGCTATTGTTCGCGCTGCTGTTCCTCTGGCAGCCGCCGCACTTCTGGTCGCTTGCGATTCGACGCGTGGAGGAGTACCGCGCCGCCGGGTTCCCGCTGCTGCCTGTCGTGAAGGGCGTGCGACGGACGAAGCTGCAGATGCTGCCGTACATCGTGCTGCTCGTACCGAACGTCATTTTGCTTTATACATACGGCTACGTAGGGCTTGTCTTTCTGATCGTGGGTTCGCTGTGCGGTATCGCCTGGCTCGTCCAGACGGTGATGGGGTTCGGGAAAGAAGGCGAGAGAGAGACGAAGTGGGCGAAGGTCAACTTTTTCTACTCCATTAACTACTTGATGGTCGTCTTTTTGCTAATGATCGTCAACACAACCTGGTCTTAAATTCGTGAAGCGGCACCTTCGGTCAAGATGGCGCCGTTTTTGCTTGGGAGGAACGAAACATGGCATTCGTACGCAGACATGCATTCAAAATCGCGCTGTTCGCGCTGTGCGCAGCGATGGGGATTTATTTGCTCGTCTCCATGCAGGAGAAGAACACGGTCAATTTTGAAATGGACAAACCCGCGCCGAATTACGCAATGACCGATCTGGATGGCAACCAGGTACAGCTGTCCGATTCGAACGGCAAGGTTCGGTTGATCTACTTCTATTACGCGAATTGTCCGGATATTTGCCCGCCGACGACGTTCCTGATGAGCGAGCTGCAGAACGAGCTGAAGAAGGACGGCACGTTCGGCAAGGACGTGGAGTTCCATTCGGTCACCTTCGATCCGGAGCGGGACAAGCCGGACGCGGTACGGAAGTTTATCGCCAATATTCCGAACGAGATCGACCAGACGGGCTGGAAATTCCTCAGCATGGATAACGAGGAGGAGACGAGCAAGCTGATGACCGAATTCGGCCTGATGCTGCAGAAGGACCCGGCGACGAAGCTGTACACCCACAGCGACTTGATCGTCTTCGTCGACAAGAAGGGGAATATTCGCAAATATGTGCGCGGCTCGCTCGACGAGCTGATGACGGCTGACAAGCTGAAAGAAATCACCGACGCGCTGCTGGACGACTAAGGAAGCATGAGCGTCCTGTCCACGATCGTTTGGAACAACGTCCTGCCGCTATCGGTGATGATCGCGCTCGGCATCGTCTTGCAGCGCGCCTTCTCGCTCGATATCCGCACGCTTAGCAAACTGAATTTTTACTTGTTCTCGCCGGCCATGATTTTTCAGCTCTTATACTCGACATCCATTTCGGCCGGCGTGGCGCTTCAGGTGCTGCTGTTTCTCCTGATCTTCATGGTGCTCCAGTACGGGGCCGCAGAAGCGTTCGTCCGCCTTCGCGGCCACCGCGGGGGCATGCGGGCCGCTATGCGCAACAGCGTATTGTTCTATAATAGCGCCAATTACGCCATACCGCTGAACGGTCTGGTCTTCGCGAACAATCCGTTCACGCTCTCGGTCCAGATCCTCGTCATGATGACGCAGTCGCTGCTGCCCAACACCTATGGCATCTACAGCGTCAACGCCCATAAGAGCACGCTGCGCGGCGTGATGCGCACCATTATTCAGCAGCCAGTCATCTATGCGATTCCGCTCGGGTTCGCGCTGCATCATTGGGGCATCGAATTGCCCAAGGCGCTCTCCGCGCCGCTCGGCTATTTGGCCAATGCGTTCATCGGCACGGCGCTCATTACGCTCGGGGTGCAGCTGGGCAGCATGAAGTGGTCGATGAAGGCGCTTCTCCATGCGGATGTCTGGCTGGCCAGCGGGCTGCGTCTTGTTGCTGGGCCGCTGCTTGCGGCGGCCGTCGTCTGGGCGATGGGGCTGGACGGGCTGATGGCGCAGGCGCTCATCGTCTCCGCCGCCGTCCCGACCTCGCTCTCGAGCGTGCTGCTCGCGGTGGAGTTCGACAACGAGCCCGAATACGCGTCGCAGGCGGTGCTGCTCTCGACGGTGCTGAGCATCGTCACCGTCACGTTCGTTATTTTCGCGCTTGATATTCAAATTTGATCGTCTTTGCTCCAGGGAGCGGGATCTTGCGGCGGGTACATGATGTACGCCTCAAGGCCCGCTTTTTCTAATTGCTCGATCAAATAGTCCTCCGGCGTCTTCTCGACCCCGGGATAGCCGCGTCTCGTGTAAATATGCTCGGCATCCGGGAAGGCGTCGCGCAGCATGCCGCGGATGCGTTTGCCCGAGGAATCGTTGTCGGTGAACAGGTAGGCTTGCTTGTCCCCGACCTGCTTGCGCAGCGTCTCGATCTGATTGGTGCTTGGCGTGCCGTACGTGCAATAGATCGGCACTTCTTCCGCAAGGACGCGGCGCAGCCGGCTGCGATCGTTTTTGCCTTCGACGATAATGGCGATATCCATCCAATTTTCACCTCACCGGCTTATTGTAGCCGATTTTCGGCGATTGATTAAGACGGGGGAGGCAAGGCGGCAAAATCATTCCGGCCTGGTTGTTACTTTTCGGCGCGGCGCTTCGTCTAAATAAAGCAGGCGGCCTGCTTGGCAGGCCGCCTAGTGGTAGCGGGTGACGCGGTCCTAGTAACAGAAACCGCCGATTACGATGACGAGCAGGATGAAGAGTACGAGGATGATGCCGACCGATGAGAAATGTCCGCCGTGTTTGTGGACGTGTTCTACGCATTGAGACATGGTGTTTCACCCCTCTTTCAACTTATCTGTCTTTGGCAAAGGCCTGCTGATTTCGTTTTTTGCCTTGCTAGCCGTTTGCCACACTGTATCTTATGTCCGGGAGGGGTAGCGGCCCTGTGCGTTCACCCAGTTCTCGAAAAATGGGCGCTGCCGCCGGCCGTTCGGATCGCGTGAAACGGCAGAATCGAGATAGCGAGCATGAGTCCGATGAAGGCAATGTAATAGGGCGACACGTAATCCCTGAGCTGGCCGGCCAGCATCGGTCCGAGGAACGAGCCGATGGAGAAGGCGATCGATAGCACCGAGAACGTCCGCCCGTACCGGGCGCCGCCGCTCAGCTCGATCAGCAGGGAAGAGAGCGCCGGGAAAATGATCCCTTTCGCCATGCCGAGCACGAAGAGCAGCACGTAGAATGGCGCCGGCACATCGGCCGCGATCGCGAAGTACGTTATCGCCAGCATGAACGCGCCCCATAGCGTCCGCAAATAAGGCGACATCCGATTGAGAAATAGCAGACTGAGCGTGAACAGCGCGCCGAGGCTCACGACGGAGAACAGCAGGCCGGTCGTCAGCATCGCCGCTTGGGTTTTGGCCATGAGCGGCAGCTCGAAGGAGAGGATCCCTTGCGCGCAGCTCATCGCGATCGGGACGAGGTAGACGAGCCACGGGATCGACTGTGCGGTTCCCGTGTGCAGTCCCGAGGCGTCGTCCCGTTCGTCAGCCGGGGCGCCGAAGCCGTCCGCATCCGACTCGCCGGCCTCGGCCAGCGCTTTCCTTGGCGCTTCGCGAATGAAGAACAACGCGCAGGCAGCCGTGCCGATCAGCACCCAGCCCAGGATGAGGAACGCGGTCGTAAAGCCGATCTGGGCGACCATGTACGCGCCGGCTGCCGGCGAGATGACGGAGGCCAGCGTGTGCACAAGTCCGTTGCCGGCCATCAGTTTGCGCTGCTCCACCTGATTGCGGGCGATGCGGGCGAGCAGCGACATGCACGCCGGCGACAGGAAGGCGAGCACGAACCCGCTGATCGAGCGGAGCACGAGCAGCTGCCACGGATTGGTGATCCCGGCTTGGATCACCAGGATGATGCCGGCGGCTGCCAGCGACAGGACGATGAAGAGCCGGCTGCCGAACCGATCGACGCCGAAGCCCGCGATCAGATTGCCCGGCAGATGGGTGATGGAGTAGATGCCCATCATCAGTCCGATGAACGACGGGGCGGCGCCGAGCGAGATGGCGAAGGGCGTCAGGATCGGGTACTGCGCATGCAAATCAAAAAATGCGACGAACAGAAACAAGTACAGCCATACTGCGGTTTTCAACGGAATTCCTCCCAGGCGTCGGCGCAAGCGTCGCGGCTTGCGCCGGGTATTTCGTAATGACGCCTGCGGCAAGGCGGGCCGGACGCCTCCGCAGGGCTTGTGCTGTTACTACTTGTACGCTTGGAGGGGCTTGGATATGTGCTCCGATTTCCCGCAAACGCTCCCGTTGGGGCTCCGATTGCGCCCAGCCGCTCCCGTTGGAACTCCGATTTCCCGCAAACGCTCCCGTTGTAGACGTGTTCCTGGATTAGGTAACTTACGAAGTGGTGGTAACACGACTACAAAAGTCGCTTATTGCGGGAAATCTCCGCCACAAAAGTCGCTTGTCGGCGGGAAATCTCCGCTGCAGTTGTGTGGGTAGCGCTTCGGAGTTGCTCGCTTCGCTCGGACTCCGATTGCGCCCGACCGCTCCCGTTGGGGCTCCGATTGCGCCCAGCCGCTCCCGTTGTAGACGTGTTCCTGGATTAGATAACGCATGAAGCGGTGGGAACACGTCTACAAAAGTCGCTTGCCGTGCGCAATCTCCGCCACAAAAGTCGCTTATTGCGGGAAATCTCCGCTGCAGGGGTTTGGTAGGGAGCGCTTCGAAGAAGCACAGATACGGGTCTACAATAGCCGCTAACTTCACGCAATCTCCGACATCCAAAACCGCGAAAACCCCGTTTTTCCAGCCGTTTACGGGCATAAGGGCTTCGGGTATAATGTTTTGTATTCAAAGTAAGCAAGCGGTATAATGGAGGAGACAATCGGATGGGCTTTGATTTGAACGCAAATTGGGACACATGGGTCCAGTTTTTCCAAGACAATTGGTTCGTGCTGGTGATTGCGCTGGTCGTGCTCTGGCTCGTCATTCGCATCGTGAGGACGGTCGTGAAGTGGCTGATCGTCGCGGTCATCATCGTGGGCATCATCGTATACAGCGGGTATTCGCTCGACGATCTGAAGAACATTGACCTGAAGGAAATCAGCGCGACGGTAACGGAGAAAGTGAAGGAACAAGCCATCTCCGCGATGGCCGGCGAGGCGAAGGAAGCGACGTTCACGACGAACGCCGACGGCACCTTTACGGTGAAGTCCAAGAATGTGGAGCTGACCGGCACGCCGGGATCGGGCGAAGTGAAAGTGAAGTTCCAAGGCGCCTCGCTGGGCACTTGGAAGATTGACGATACGATACAAGCATTGATTACGCAAGCGAAGACGAACGGCTAGCTTGGCCGAGGCCGCCCCTATACGGGTAGGCCGGTTCGGCATTGCGATGGAAGGAGGAGGAGCCATGAACGGATGGGTACAGGCGCTGATGAAGCCGGAGCCTGTGGCGCTTCTCGTGCTGCTCGTCCTGCTGGTGTCGCTCGTTCAAGGGGTGAGGAGAGGTGCGTCGGGTTCTGCGAAGCACCTTTTCTTTTTTGTGTGGGAGACCGCAAGCACGGTCCTCTCGCTCGCGTTGGCAGGCAAATCCGCCGCGTGGCTGTCGCCCTATGTAAGAGATTGGCTTATTGCGCGGGAAATAATCGTTCCCCATGAGGAGCTAGGCGCGTTCAAGCAGCTGTGGTACACGTTCGCGACAAGCTTGCGGGATTTCGAGCTGCTTCGGTTCGGCGTACTGTTCTTGCTGATCTATATGTTGATTCGCTTGCTGCTCGGCCAGCTGTATCCGCTCGTCGCGGCATTGTTCGAGCGGCTCCCGGTAGGAGCAGCCGGTGCTGGACTTCGCCGGGGTCAAGTGAGAGCGGGCAGCCGCGCGACAGGCGCGGTGCTGGGAGCGATGCTCGGCGCTGGACGGTCGTTCGTGGCGCTCGCGGTGCTGTTCATTTATGTCACGCTGCTGCCTGCCGGTCCGCTCGTCGACGAGATCCGCGGTTCCTCGTTCTATGCCAAGACGGCCGCAGAGCTGCTGGAACCCGTAGCGGGCGACACGCTTGCCAAGCGGGGGCCGGTGTTGACCGAGGCCGTGCAGGCGGAATTCAAACGGGTGCTTCAGCGCAAGTACGATGTAATCGATGCCGCCGTACCCGCCGATATTGAGGAAGCCGCCAAGGTCGTGACGGCCAAAACGGACGGCGACGAAGCCAAAGCGAGGGCGCTCTACGACTGGCTCGGCTCCCGGATTGCATATGATTGGGAGAAGGCCCGTAATTATGAGGAACGCGGCATATGGAAGGAACAAACGCCGGCCGATACGTTCGCTTCCCGAAAAGGCGTCTGCATTGACGTCGCACGCTTATATGCGATGATGGCGCGCTCGATCGGCATAGAAGTAAGAGTCGTGACCGGGCAGGGCGCGGACGGCCGGGGCGGATTTGGCCCTCATGCTTGGAATGAGGTGCGGCTGGCGGACCAAGGCGGCGCATGGGTCCCGCTGGACGCGACGTGGGCAGCCTCGGGCAACTGGTTTAATCCGGCTAATTTCGAACAGACGCATATTCGCGAAACATAACGTCCTCCATAGGGACGATCATAGGGACGATTGGATAGACTACAGGAATGAAGGAGGCAGCGGGCGTGCAGGATGATCCGAAGAAACGGGAGATTAGCAATCGCAGGCATTTCTCGTTTCGGTTGAACCTGTTTTTTTTCGTGACGTTTTTCGTATTCAGCGTATTGATCGTCAGATTGGCGATCTTGCAGTTCGTGGAAGGGCCTCAGCTGAAGGAAGAGGAGGCGTCTCGCGGCTCGAAAGACGTGCTCATTCCGCCGATCCGGGGCAACATCTACGATTCGAGCGGCAAGGCGATCGCGTATTCGACTTCGACGCAGTCGCTCTATTATACGATCGAGCCGGGCTCGAAGGAAGACGACTCCAAGGCGCTGGCGGCGCGGCTGCACGGCGTTTTTCAGAAGTACGGCGACCCTAAGCAGGCGCTGACGCTGGACAAAATCATCAAGAACATGGACCTCGAATACCGCAAAAACACGATTTCCGTGCCGCGACGAATTAAAAGCGGGCTGACGAATGAGGAGATCGCGTATTTCATGGAACACCGCGATTTGTACAAAGGCATCGAGATCGTCGAGGAAAGCATTCGTTATTACGACGACGACACGGTGGCGGTGCAGCTGGTCGGTTACTTGAAAAAGTTCGAGAACGGCGCCGATCAGACGAAGACGTACAAAGGCCGGGACAATAACGAAGATCCGCTCATGCGTTACTTGGGCCAGGAGGACGTCGGCTTCGACGGGCTCGAAATGATGTACCAGGACGTGCTGCGCGGCAAGAACGGGCTGAAGACGTACCCGATCAACTCCGGCGGCCGCATTATCGGTCCGCCCGTCGTGACCAAGCCGGAGAAAGGCGACAGCTTGTACCTGACGATCAACCGCGAGGTGCAGCTGGCGACGGAGCAGGCGATTCTGGATCAAATCGACTACCTCCACCACACCTCCGATTCTTCGAAGCGGCAGCCGATGGCCCGCTCCGGGTACGCGGTGGCGATGGAGGTCAACACGGGCAAAGTGATCGCGATGGCGAGCATGCCCGACTACGATCCGAATGTATGGGAAGGCGGACGGATCAGCCCGGACGATTACAACGCAATTCAGGGCATCTCTCTGAACGGCACGATCCGCCAGATCCCAGGGCCATACAAGGATGACAAGGAAGTGAGCAAGCTTCCGTCGTCCCTGGTGCCGCTCGGCTCGACTCAGAAGCCGCTGACCGTCCTTATCGGCCTGAACGAGAAGCTGTTCACCACGAGCACGACGTGGAACGACACCGGGGCCTTCTATTACGGCAAGGAAGGCGTCCACCGCGTGCGGATCGGTAATGCCAAAGGGCATGCCTACGGCTTGCTCGACCCGGCGAAAGCGATCGGCAAGTCCTCCAACCCGTGGATGGCGAAGATGGTCGGTAACGAACTTTACACCCGAGACGGCGCCAAAGGCGTCGACATTTGGGACAAATACGAGAAGATGTTCGGGCTCGGCGTCCTGACCGAGAGCGGGCTGCCGGGCGAGAGCGCCGGGTTCATCAACTATTACGAGGAGATGAAGGCCGGCAGCGCCCAGTCCGCGCTCGTCCAGGCGTCCTTCGGTCAGCAGGGCCGCTATACGACGCTGCAGCTGGCGCAGTACACCTCGATGCTCGCTAACAAGGGCAAGCGTATGAAGCCGCAGTTCGTCAGTATGATCAAGGACGCGGAAGGGAATGTGGTCCAGACGATGAAGCCCGAAGTGCTGAACACGGTTGACTTCCCGGACTCGTATTGGAACGAAGTGAAGCGCGGCATGTCGCAGGTGAACGTGGCCGTGCTCAACGGCACGGCGTACAGCGTCGAACGCAAGACAGGGACATCCCAGCAGGTCGTCGGCGGCAAGATCATCGATAACTCGGTGTTCATCGCCTACGCGCCGGCGGATAATCCGCGCATCGCCGTAGCTGTGGTCATACCGTACGGGGGCTTCGGGGCCGACGGCGCAGCACCGGTCGCGCGCAAAATTCTCGATGCTTATGACTACGAGATCGGCATGAACGGCGTGCCGAAGAAGCCGAAGACAACGACGAACACCGCAGTGAATACAACGACTGGCACGGAGAGCCAGTCGAATACGACGAATTAAGAGTCGGCGTAAGCTAGCGATTAAAGATTTCGTGAATAAGAAAGACCAGCAGAGACGGGAATCGCCCGTATTTGCTGGTCTTTTGGTATTTCGCCGAATGAGAAGGTCGCCGGCAATAGAAAAATACGGACGAATTGTTGCACTAATGAAACTTTTTTGTATATTATTAAAAAAAAGGCATAAGGTAAAATAGTATGTACAAAGGAAATAGTATTGGTCTAGGGTAAAAGTTGTCCGGCAATGCGGAAGCGCTTCGTAGGCGCGGGAGTAACACGATTAAGGCAAAGGCAGGGATGAGAGATGCGAAAGAGAACGAATTCGGCCATCCGGCGGTGGATGTATGCGATGGTCTATTTGGTGGTCAGCGCGGTTGTGCTGGCGGGTTGCGGAGGAGGAGGCGGCAACGGCAGCGGTGGCAGCGAGCCCGCCGCGGGCGACGGGAAGCTGAAGGTGACTGCGACGACGGGCATGATCGCCAATGCGGCAGCCGAAGTCGGCGGCGAACATGCGGAAGTAACCGGACTTATGGGATCGGGCGTCGACCCGCATTTATACAAGGCGTCGCAAGGGGATATCAAGAAACTGGATACCGCCGACATCATTTTCTACAATGGGCTTCACTTAGAAGGGAAAATGGCCGAGATGTTCGAGAAGATGGAGAAGAAGAAGCCAACGGTCGCCGTCGCGCGCAATCTGCCTGAATCGTCGCTGCGAACCGATCCGTCTGGCGCGCACGATCCGCATATTTGGTTCGACGTGGAGAATTGGATTTCGGCGACGGAGGTTATTCGCGATACGTTCATCGCCAAGGATTCAGCCCACGAGGACGACTACCGTACGCAAGCGGACGCTTATATCGCCGAGCTCAAGAAGTTGGACGCTTACGCGGCGGAGCAAATCGCCTCCATCCCGGAAGCAAGCCGCGTGCTCGTCACCGCCCATGACGCGTTCGGTTACTTCGGCGATGCTTACGGCATCAAGGTCATGGGGCTGCAAGGGATCAGCACGGCGTCGGAATACGGATCGAAGGATGTATCGACGCTGCGCGATTTCCTCGTCGAGAACAAGATTAAAGCGGTGTTCGTGGAATCGAGCGTGCCGAAGAAATCGATCGAGGCGGTTATCGAAGGCGCGAGCAAGATGGGGCATGAGGTCGCAATCGGCGGTGAGCTATTCTCGGATGCGCTCGGGAAAGCAGGGACGAATGAAGGTACGTATATTGGCATGGTGAAGCATAACGTCGATACCATAGTCGGCGCGCTCAAATAACAAAGAGACGAAAATGACGAGGAGAGTGGCGAAATGCCAAGCAGCACAGTAACGACGAAGCAGCCGCCGCTTGCGATTCGGGGCTTAAGCGTGGCGTACCAGAAGAAGCCGGTTCTGCGCGACGTCTCATTCGAGATTGCGGAAGGGGAGCTTGTCGGCGTCATCGGCCCGAACGGAGCGGGGAAGTCGACGTTGATCAAGGCGGCGCTGGGCTTGATCCCGAAGCTGACAGGCGAAGTGACGGTGTACGGCAAACCATGCGCGGAGCAGCGCAAGCTGATCGGCTACGTGCCTCAGCGGGAATCGGTCGACTGGGATTTCCCGACGAACGCCCTTGATGTCGTTATGATGGGGCGCTACGGGCAGCTGGGCTGGTTCCGGCGGCCGGGCGCCAAGGAGAAGGCGATCGCGCTGGAATGTCTGGCGAAGGTCGGCATGGCCGATTACGCAAGCAGGCAGATCAGCCAGTTGTCCGGCGGGCAGCAGCAGCGCGTCTTCCTCGCCAGAGCGCTGGCGCAGGACGCGAGCCTGTACGTGATGGATGAGCCGTTCGCGGGTGTGGATGCGGCTACGGAGAAGGCGATCATCAACCTGCTGCAGGAGCTGAAGCAAGAAGGCAAGACCGTGATGGTCGTGCACCACGATCTGGCGACGGTGAAGGAGTATTTCGATTCCGTGCTGCTGCTGAACGTGAGCGTGCAGGCGTACGGCAAGACGGAAGACGCGTTCACCCAGGAGAACCTGCAGCGGACGTACGGCGGCCGCTTCGCGTTCCTGAACCGGCAAGCCGATTCGGCCGAGCCCGCTTCGGCTGCCGAAGGGAGAGGGTGAGCATGCTGGATTCGCTCCGGGCGATGGTCACCGACCCGAACGCCCAATGGATTCTGCTCGGCTGCATGCTGCTCGGGCTGTGCAGCGGCGTCATCGGGTGCTTCGCCTATTTGCGCAAGCAAAGCCTGATGGGCGACACGCTTGCGCACGCGGCGCTTCCGGGCATCTGCATCGCCTTCATGCTGACGGGCACCAAGTCGATCGGCTTGTTCCTGCTCGGCGCGGGGGCCGCCGGGCTGCTGGCTACCTTCGGCATTGGCCTCATTACCCGATATTCCAGAATTAAGACGGACGCGGCGATGGGCATCGTCCTATCCAGCTTCTTCGGTCTTGGCATCGTGCTGCTGACGCAGATTCAACATAGCGATTACGGCAACCAGAGCGGCCTCGATAAATTTCTGTTCGGCCAAGCGGCCTCGATGATCGGCTCGGATGTGAACGCCATGCTGATCGTGAGCATCGTCATCATCGCGGCGTGCACGCTGCTGTTCAAGGAATTCAAGCTGCTCGCCTTCGATCCCGGATTTGCCCGCGGACTCGGCTTCCGGGTCGCGTTCCTGGATCAACTGCTCATGTTCTTCATCGTCGTCTCGGTCGTCGCCGGCATCCAGGCGGTCGGGGTCGTCCTTGTCGCCGCGCTGCTGATCACCCCCGCCGTATCGGCCCGCTATTGGACGGATCGGCTCGGCACGATGGTCATTCTGGCCGGGGCATTCGGTCTATTGAGCGGCGCGGTCGGCACTTGGCTGAGCTCGACGACGGCGAGCTTGCCGACGGGGCCGGTGAGCGTGCTGGCGCAGACGCTGCTGTTCGGCGCGTCGCTGCTGCTTGGACCAAAGCGGGGCTTGCTGGCGAAGCGGCTAGCCCATACGAGGGCACGCAGAACGGTTATTCACGAACAATCGCTGCAGGTCAATGTTAGCGGGAAGGGAGAGCGGCCATTATGACGGATTTCTGGATATTGCTGACGGGCTCGCTGGTCGCGGCCTGCTGTTCGATTCTCGGCTGCTTCCTCGTCCTGCGCCGCATGTCGCTTATTGGCGACGCGATCAGTCACTCCGTGCTGCCGGGCATCGTGATCGCCTTCATGGTGAGCGGCTCACGCGATTCGATTATCATGCTGCTCGGCGCCTCGGTGCTCGGGCTCGTGACGGTGTTCCTCATCCAGCTGTTCCAGCAGAGCGGCGTCCAATCGGACGCTTCGATCGGAGTCGTGTTCACCGCGCTGTTCGCCGTGGGCGTCGTGCTCGTCAGCTTGAATCTTCGCCAAGTCGATCTTGATCTCGACTGCGTCCTGTACGGGGAGATCGCGCACGTGCATTGGAATACCTGGACGGTACACGGCACGGATATGGGGCCGAAGGCCGTCTGGATGCTCGGCTTCACGCTGCTGGTCATCGTGCTCGTCGTCGGCTTGTTCTACAAGCAGTTCAAATTGTGCGCCTTCGATCCGATGCTGGCCGCTGCCGTCGGCATTCCTGTCGCGCTGTTCCACTACTTGCTGATGGGACTCGTCTCGATGGCGACGGTCAGCTCCTTCGAGAGCGTTGGTGCAATTCTCGTCGTCGGCATGCTGATCATTCCGGCGTCCGCCGCCTACCTGCTGACGGATCGGCTCGGTCGGATGATCGTCATCAGCGTCGCGATCGGCATCGCCAGCACGGCGATCGGCTATGGGGCGGCGGTCGTGCTCGATGCGTCGATTGCGGGCTGCATGGTATGCGCGGCCGCGCTGCTGTTCGCGATCGCGTTCGTCTTCTCGCCGACCCATGGCCTTCTGGCCCGGCAGTTGTGGCGCAGGTTGAACAGCCGCCGCGCATAGAGGTAGTTCAAAAAGCCGCCATTTGATCACGAAGCCATTCAAGAAGTAACGCGGCATCGCATCTTGCGTTCAGGCTTGAAGTCCGGTGCTCATTTAGGTTGGCCTAAACTCCGCTCCTCCTTCTTCGCCTTCTCGCAACCTTCTCGGTGCTGAAATGTCGGCTTTTTGAACTGGTATTTTAAAGGTAGTTCAAAAAGCCGCCATTTGATCACGAAGCCATTCAAGAAGTAACGCGGCATCGCATCTTGCGTTCAGGCTTGAAGTCCGGTGCTCATTTAGGTTGGCCTAAACTCCGCTCCTCCTTCTTCGCCTTCTCGCAACCTTCTCGGTGCTAAATGGCCGCCGTTTTGAACTCGCACGAACGTGAACGAATACGGCTCGCGATTGCCGTCCGTAGCAGCGAAATGCCGTATGTCCAGCCTCGGCCGTACACACAAACCAATTGCCGTCCGTAGCAGCGAAATGCCGTATGTCCAGCCTCGGCCGTACACGCAAACCAATTGCCGTCCGTAGCAGCGAAATGCCGTATGTCCAGCCTCGGCTGTACACACAAACCAATTCGCTTGCCGGGCGGCATTTTCTTTTTTCGAACGTTCGGCGAGGGAACAAAATCAGACACAAATTGCCCAAGATCCGGTAGGGCGCGGCGCGGCGAGAGATTCTATAATGAATGAGTCCCGGCGTAGAGGCGCCGAAGAGAGCACGGTTCGGTTTGGAATCCGCGCGTTTTGTGCTAAAATTCTTCTAGTGAACGTTAGACCGGCCCCTTGACGCTCGCTAGCCGCGAAGCGGCGAAATAGGCGCGCGATAAGGGCAGCCGCAACGTAAGGGGGCACGAATCAATGCGACGAATCAAACTGGTGGCGCTCGACATGGATGGCACGCTGCTCAACGACGTGCAGGAAGTGAGCGAGCAGAACGCGACGTGGATCCGCAAGGCGCTGGACGCCGGCGTGCTGGTCTGCTTCGCCACCGGCCGCGGCTTTCAGAGCGCGCTGCCGTATGCGGAGCAGCTTGGACTGGACACGCCGATGATCACGGTCAACGGCGGCGAGATTTGGCATAAGCCGCACGTGCTGCACCGGCGATCGCTCATGCCGGCGGCTACGATCAAGCGGCTGCACGAGGTAGCGCTGAAGCACGAGAGCGCTTGGTATTGGGCGTACACGGTGAACGGGATTTTCAATAAGGAGAAATGGATCGCGCCGGCGGACGATTACGAGTCGCATCATTGGCTCAAGTTCGGCTATTACACCGAGGATGACGCGATCCGCCAACAGATTTACGAAGAAACTTCCGGCTCGGGCGGCATCGAAATTACGAATTCCTCGCCGTGGAACTGGGAGATGAATCCGGAAGGCGTATCCAAGGCGAGCGCGCTTCGCGAGCTGTGCGGCGTGCTGGGCATCGATATGAGCGAGGTCGCCACGATGGGCGACAGCTTGAACGACATCGCCATGATCCGCGAAGCGGGCTTGGGCGTCGCGGTGGGCAACGCGCAGGAGGTCGTGAAGGAAGCGGCGGATGCGGTCATCGTGAAGAATACGGAGCATGCGGTGGCGCACTTGATCGAGCATTACGTGCTGAAGGGGTGATGCGGCCATGATCATTGCCGGATGGATTATCGTCGCGCTGTTGTTCATCGTCGGGATGGCGGGGGCGGTGTACCCGATTTTGCCGGGCGCGCTTGCGATCTACGCCGCTTTCTTCGTCTACGGCTTCTTCGTGTCGTTCGAGCATTTCGGCTTCTGGTTCTGGTCCTTCCAAACGATGATCGTCGCGGTGCTGTTCATCGCCGATTACGCGGTGAACGCGTGGGGCGTCAAGAAGTTCGGCGGCTCCAAGGCATCGGTCATCGGCAGCACGATCGGCGTGTTGATCGGTCCGTTCGTCATTCCCGCGTTCGGTCTGCTGCTCGGTCCGCTGCTTGGCGCCGTGATCGGGGAGCTCATCGCGGGCTCGAACTTCGAGAAGGCGCTAAAGGTCGGCTTCGGGTCGGTCGTCGGGTTATTCTCGAGCATCTTCGTCAAGATATTGCTTCAAGCCATTATGATCGTCATCTTCTTCATTTGGCTCTTCAACTAAGGCATTATCGTTCAAGCATATCAACATTCTAGGAGGCGGCATCGGTGATCAAGGTAACGGTATGGAATGAGTTTTTGCACGAGAACGTGCATGAGGAAGTCAAGAAGGTATATCCGGAAGGCATACATAAAGTCATTGCGGAAGGCATAGGCACGGACGGCTTCATGGTACGCACGGCGACGCTGGATCAGCCCGAGCATGGCTTGAGCGAAGATGTTCTCGCCAACACGGACGTACTCATCTGGTGGGGCCATATGGGCCATGACAAGGTCGAGGATGCGATCGTCGAACGCGTGCACGCGCGCGTCATGAACGGCATGGGTCTGGTCGTGCTGCATTCGGGCCACTTCTCGAAGATCTTCAAGAAGCTGATGGGCACGGGCTGCGATTTGAAGTGGCGCGAAGCGGGCGAGAAAGAGCGGATCTGGACGGTGAACCCGGCGCATCCGATCGCCGGCGGCCTGCCGGAGTACTTCGAGCTGCCGCAAGAAGAAATGTACGGCGAGCACTTCGACATTCCGTCCCCGGACGAGACGGTCTTCATCAGCTGGTTCGAGGGCGGCGAAGTGTTCCGCAGCGGCGTGACGTTCTTCCGCGGCCAAGGCAAGATCTTCTACTTCCGTCCGGGCCATGAGACGTACCCGACGTACTACAACGACAACGTACGTCAAGTTATCCGCAACGGCATCCGCTGGGCGGCGCCATCGGGCGCGGCGGCACCGGTTCGCGGCAATCACCAGCCGCTTGAGGCAATCCAGCCGAAATAATGAGGCAGAAGGCGGTAGGTTGTTCGCATGGTTAAGAAAGATTCGCTAATTAAAGGCACGATAATATTAGCGGCGGCAGCGCTGGTAGCCCGGGTTCTCGGGCTCTTCCAGCGCATTCCGCTCGATTATATGATGGGAAGCAAAGGCGGCGTCTATTTTGGCATCGCCAATTCGCTGTATCTGCTCCTTTTGCTCGTCGCCACCGGGGGCATTCCGAGCGCGATCAGCAAAATGGTGTCCGAACGGTACGCCCTCGGCAAGCCGTGGGAGGCGCAGCGCATCTACGGCGCGGCGCTTCGCTTCGGCATGATCGCAGGCGTCGTCATGGCTTTATTGATGTTTCTTCTCGCGCCGCTGTATGCGGAGTACATATCCAAAGAAGAGGGCGCAGATCTATCCATCATGGCGATCGCGCCGGCGCTGCTGCTCTTCCCCGTCATCGCGATGATGCGGGGCTACTTCCAAGGACGCCAGATGATGACCGCCGGCGGCATCTCGCAGATCATCGAACAGATCGCGCGCGTGCTTACGGCCGTCGGTCTCGCGCTGATCGTGCTCAATTGGGGCTGGGGCGACCGGTGGATCGCCGCCGCCGCGACGTTCGGCTCGGTCTTCGGCAGCATCGGGGCGTTCGCGGTCATGGTGTATTACGCCCGTAAACTGCGCCTGCAAGACGCAGCCGAGCCGCCTGTCTCCAAGGAGCGTCCTGGCGCGGCATCGGCGCTGTCTTACCGTTCGATCTACCGGGAGATGTTCTCCATCTCGGTGCCGATCGTCGTGGCCGCCATTACGGTGCAGTTCATGTACAATTTCGACACGAACCTGTTCCACATGCTGACCGACAGCTTCTATGGCGGCAAGGACGCCGCGCGCGAAGCGCTCGACTGGCTGGCTATCCGGGCGCAGTCGCTGGCGGGCATTCCGCCGATCCTGGCGATCGCGCTCAGCACGTCGATCATCCCGGTCATCTCGGCGGCTTATTCCGTGCGGAATATGGACGAGGTGGAGCGCCAGACGTCGCTCGTCATGCGGATCGTCGTCTTCACCGGCGTGCCGGCGGCGCTGGCGCTGACCGTGGCGGCCGTCTCCGTTACCGGCTTCTTCTTCGAGGGTACGGGGGGCAGCGGGCTCGTCGCCGCCTTGACCGCGGGGACGATCTTCCAAATTACGATGATGACAAGCAACTCGGTGCTGTTCGGTCTTGGCAGAGCGCGCATTCCGATGCGTCATACCATTATCGGGCTCGTCGTCAAAGTCGTCGGCAGTCTGGCGCTCGCGCCGCTGCTCGGCGCATATGGGCTTATTATCGCATCCACGCTTTGCTTTATCGTCATCTCTACGTTGAACCTCCGCGCGATTGGACGCGAAGTGCGCCATACGGTGCTCGGCAGCCGTTGGGGCGGTTATCTTGTGACGATCGCGGCGTCGGCCGGAGCGGGTTACGCGGTGGATCGACTGGCGCGTTCGCTGCTCGACGGATTGCCCGCGAAGGTGACGTATTTCTTCGCCGCGGCGGCGACCGGCATCGCTTCTCTTGCCGTCTATGCCGTCTTGCTCATCCTGCTCCGCGTTATACGCCCGGAGGAGGTCAAGCAGTTCCCGGGGCCGCTTCGCAAGCTGCTCGGACCGCTCATGCGACTGGCGCCGAAACGTGCCGCAACCCGAGGTTAATCTAGCGTAAAAGCGCTATTCAGGCATCCCTTCCTCGTGATAGAATAGACCTTGGTCTTTTTTATCCGAGGAGGGGAATTTTTTTGAAAATGTTCATAAAAGGAAAAAGAGCACTGCTGCTGGCAGCGCTTGCCGTTGTCATGGTCATCGTGGCGGGCTGTCAAGCCGTCGGCGGCGTCGATTTGAACCAAATGCTCAAACAATCGCTGAAGGTCGACTCCTACGAGGGGACGGAATCGGTCGAAATCAAACTCGTGCCGAGCGAGAGCAAAGACGTGTCGAAAGAAGATGCGGAGATCGCGCGCATGCTCGCAAACACGAAGCTGCAATTGACAAGCGTCAAGTTGAAAGACGCCGAGCACGGTTCGGTGAAAGGCAGCCTGGAGTTTAACGGCAAGCGCATCGGCTTCGAAGCTTCGATCGACGAGAAGCAGGCGGTCATCGCGCTTGAAGGCGCCAAGCAGCCGTTCGTGCTGGACATGAGCGACCTCAATGAAGCATCGGCCGAGACGGAGAGCATCACGGCGGCGGCCGAGAAGCTGGTCGATACGGTATCCGGCTTCGTCATCGATCACCTGCCGAACCCATCGTCCATCAGCGCGGAGCCAGCCTCCGTGACGATCGGCGGAGAGACGGTGAACGCCATGCACGTGGTGGCCGAGATCGACGGCGAGCAGCTGTTCGGCTGGCTGAACTCGTTCATCGACGCGCTGGTTGCCGACAAGGCGGGGCTAACGGCGGTGACGACCGAACTCGTCAAGCTGTTCGAAGAGCAAGCTGGAACGCTCGAGGAATTGGGCGGCGCCGAGGAGCTGTTCGGCACAACGGTTGAAGAGACGTCCGATCAGGACATCGAAGAGGCGGTCGCCTCGATGATCGATGGCCTGAAAGAAGCCAAGGATGGGCTCGCCAAGGCGAAAACGGAAGACCCGGAATCGTTCAACGCGATTTTCAATAAGAACAACAAAGCGAAATTCGGCTTGTACGTCGATACGAAGCTGAACATTCGCAAATCCGAATTCGAAGCATTGATCGATTTCGGCGCGGCGGCCGAGGAAGAAGGCGTGCCTTTCACGGGCATCTCCATCAAGGCCGTATCCGAGAAAACCAAAGTCAACGAGACGGTCGTGCCGGATGCCGTCCAAGCGGGCGACGACGCGATCGCGTTCGAGCAAGTGGCGGAGCTGCAAGGCTACGAGGCGCTGGAGCTGTTCGAGAAAGAGTCCGATCTGTATGCGCTGCTGCGCAATGATCTGCACATCACGCGCCAAGAGGTATACTTGATGCCGGATTACGACCTGTACGGACCAATCGTAACGGCCTCGGGCATCACACTTATTCCGCTCCGCGATACCGCCCAACAACTGGGCGCGACGATCAAATCCGACGCCAAGGGCAAGAAGATCGAGCTGAAGGACGGCGCGACAGGCACGAAACTGAGCCTGACGGTCGGCAGCAGCTGGGCATCCGTGAATGGGAAGAACGTCAAATGGTCGTACCCGACGACCGTCATCAATGGCGCGACCTACGTGCCGGCGCGTGACTTTGTCAAGGCGCTCCAAGGTACGTTATACTGGGAGACGGAGAGCGATGATTACAGCTATCTCGTCGTTACGCGCGAACCGTAAGACGGCTGGACTCGCGCTTTAATGAGCGCTCAAGGAGGTGAATGCGAATGGAGAGAATCCGTGATGATGCGTCGTTTCGCGAAGCGACCGCGCCAGAGGATCTAACCGTGGTCGTATTCAAGACAACATGGTGCAAGGATTGCCATTTCATCGATCCGTTCATGCCGGAGCTCGTGGCCAACTATGCAGGACGCATCCGCTTCTACGAGATTGACCGGGACGATCTGCCGGATCTGTGCAGCGAGCTGAACATATTGGGCATTCCAAGCTTCATCGCCTTCCGCGGCGGAAGCGAAGTCGTTCGTTTCGTCAGCAAGCTTCGCAAGACGCGGGAAGAGATCGAACAGTTCCTCGATCGCGCGTTGGAAGTGGCAGGGGCGCTT
The DNA here is from genome assembly GCF_042431225.1 of Paenibacillus aurantiacus. NCBI lineage: Bacteria > Bacillati > Bacillota > Bacilli > Caryophanales > Paenibacillaceae > Paenibacillus > Paenibacillus aurantiacus. The sequence continues at coordinate 33,212 of NZ_JBHMDO010000027.1, forward strand.
GGCAAGTAAAGGATAGTCAAGCGTGACATGATGGACCCGTTGTTTTTCAATCCGCCCGGTGGCGGTAAGAGAAAACAGCGGGTCTGTTTTATTTGACCGCGCCTCTTTCTGGTTATGCTATATACGATAAGGCTGCGCCTGAACCATAAGGGGATCGTCGCTCGAAAATTGTCACAACTTCGGACTTTGTGATTGAGTTCACATTTTCATCATGGTATTTAATAAACCGACTCGCTATAATTGAGAAGAATTATACGGAAGAAACAGGTGATGACGATGATCTCTAACCGCTATCGGAAGCTTGCGCTTGCCGCCTGTATCGGGATGCTGCTCGTGCTGCTCGCGGGCGCTTTGGTGACGAACACCGAGTCCGGAAGAGGCTGCGGCGACGACTGGCCGCTCTGCCATGGCAAATTTATTCCGGCATATACGATTGAATCGATGATTGAATATTCCCACCGCCTCGTCACAGGCATTGTCGGGTTGATTGTGCTGGCCGTCTTTATCTTGACGATCAAGGACTACCGGCAGCATAAGGAAGCGGTCCTATACTCGGCGGGTACAGGGTTCTTCACCGTGCTGCAGGCGCTGTTGGGAGCCGCAGCGGTTATATGGCCGACGTCCCCGCCGGTAATGGCGCTTCACTTCGGGTTCTCCATCATGGCCTTTACATGTACGCTGCTGCTTGTCATGTGGGCGAGACGCATGAAAGACGGCATTGAAGCGGACAGACCGTCTACGCCCGTACATCCGCAAATTTTCACCCTGACAATCGCGGCGCTTGTGTTCTCGTACGTAGTCATTTATTTGGGGGCATTCATTCGTCATACGGACTCCTCGGGCGGATGCCTTGGTTGGCCGCTGTGCAATGGCGAATTCATTCCGGAGCTTGAAGGCGCGACCCGAATCGTGTTCTACCACCGGGTTGGGGCGATTATTCTGACCGTGCTGCTTGGACTGATCTGGTCGAGAACGGTACGTTACGCGCAAGCGCAGCCGGCCATCCGCCGCAGTGCACGTCACGTTTTCATACTGGTCGTCTGCCAAATCTTCAGCGGCGCGCTGCTGACGGCGACGCTGACGAACGAAGATTGGTTCCTGTTCACGAGCCTGATTCATAATACGATCATCTCGGTCCTGTTCGCCTTCATGTGCGATCTGGCCATCCGTTCCTGGAAGTGGAGGGAAGGACGTTACCGGCCGTAGGCGCGCGAACGTCGCTTCGGATATTACCACGATTGACGCGTCTGGCGTCGGGGTAATCTAGATGACAAGCCGATAAGTCACACGCGGAGGAGGAGGTTCGTCCCATGCTGCGGATGATATTTGGCGAGAAGCCGCGCGAACTGCAGGGCGATATGTACGAGACGGTCCGGACGATGGAGCAATTCGCGCAGACGGTGCACAAACGCATCTCCGCCGGACGCGACCGCGATCATACGCTTCGGAAGTATGAAGTATGGACGCATGGGCTGATCGCTTCGCTCGATGAGTTGGAGCAGTCGCATTATGCGGCCAAGAAGTTCGCCGAGCTCGTGAAGAGCGAATCGCTGGAGGCGATGTCCCCGGCCGAGCGGCTGAATTACCAGCGGCATGTCTATTTCGATAAGAACGGATTCATCCGTCTGTTCGCCATCCTGGACAAGATGGGCAATATGCTGAACGACTTTCTCGGGCTCGAGACGGAGCGGATCAAGCCGCATTTCTCGTATTTCACCGTGCTGCGCAACATGCGCCAGCGCAAGCTGCATCCGGAGCTGTCCGCTGGGCTGGACGAGTTGAAGGAGAAGCACAAGGAAGCGACCAACCGGCTGCGTCGGCGCCGCAATATCGAGATCCATCATATGAACGCCGAGCTGCAGGATGATTTGAAACAAAACCATGAGCATTACGGAGACGCGCACCAGATCGAGGATCTGAAAGCACAGCTGGCGGATGCGCAGGAAGGGCTCGATCTTGCTACGCGAAGCCTCCGGATTATGTTCGAGTACGCGATTCGTCAGTTGAGGAAACGGTATTCATAATATGCTATACTCTTCGATGAGCGACAGGGCTTAAGCGGCCGCCGGTATCCGGCCCGCTTTAAGTCTTTTTCTTTGTTTACATACAGAATTTATTCATTTCACGCATATAAATCATCCTGTCACGGAATCCGTTTCACCTTGATGCCAAGAACTAAGGAAAGATGCAACCGCTCATGATAGGGATAAAAGCGTAAAGCGTGTACGCGGAAACGGCGAAAGCGAAGGTCAGCACGGAGCTCATCAAGTAGACAACCTAGAGGATAACATCCGAAGTCCAAACGTAACGAACGAAGCCCGAACAAGAGCCTGGCCGGGGCAATGCTGTCAGGTTAAGGAAAAACGACGGGTGAAGCCACCAATGGCCTATAGTTAACAGGCTTATGTCTTAGGAATGACTACCAAAACCCACTGAAGCTTTGTCCGCTAGGGCAAAAGCGAGCCCCGCTCAAGTCAACCCGTCGACCGCGAACAATGGTGTCCGCACGAAGAAGGGAGTCCAGAGGGCGAAGTCCTTTGGTTCCCTTCGGCGGAGGGGGAAGGGGGAGGGAGCAACAAGAAGATTTGAAGGGCGAAGCCCTTTTGTTCAAGAGGGGAGAAACGAGGATGGAGCTGCAGGGGAGAACGGCATTCATTACGGGCAGCGCCAAGGGTCTTGGCAAAATGACTGCGCTCGCGCTGGCGAAGATGGGCTGCGATATCGTGCTGAACTATGTGACGAGCAAAGAAGAAGCGGAGCAGCTCGCCGAAGAGATTCGGCATGTGGGCGTCCGCGCGACCGCTATTCGGGGAGACGTCGCCCGGCCGGATGACGTGGACGCTATGGCGGAGCAGGCGCTCCAATGGTCTAATACGGGAATTATCGATATTCTGATCAATAACGCAGGGCCGTTCCGAAGGGAGCGCGAGTTGTTCGCGGATTACGAAGACACGGACATTATTAGCCTGGTGAACGGGAATTTGCTGGGCGTCATGCTGCTCGACCGCCGCATGCTGCCGGGGATGCGGGCGCAGAAGTGGGGGCGGATCATCCATTTTGGCTTCGGCCATGCCGGAGAGGGACGCGCCTGGCCCCACAGGGCGGTCTATGCGGCGGCGAAGACGGGACTTGTCTCGTTCACGAAGTCATTGGCCGTCGAGGAAGCGGCTACGGGCATTACGGTACATATGATATGTCCCGGCGACATTAGGGGCAAGAACAAGGAGCGTTCCATCGTGGATGTCATGACCGAGCAGGAGGACGATACGCCGACCGCAAGGCCCGGCAGCGGGGAAGACGTGGCCCGCGTAATCGCCTTTCTCTGTCTGCCGCATTCGGATTATTTGACCGGCAACGTCGTCGACGTCAACGGCGGCTTCGATCCGATCAAGACGTCCATCCGCTAGTCGTCTTCTCCATCGGCAAAGAAAAAGAGTCTTGCCTTCACGCTTCCGCGCTGGGGCAAGACTCTTCGTGCAAACAAAACCGTCATCGAGCGGTCGGGACAATTAGAATACTTGAACTACCTCTTGTACGCCTTCGACCTCTTCCAGGAGGGCGCGTTCGATGCCCGCCTTGAGCGTGATCGTGGAGCTTGGGCAGCTGCCGCATGCACCCATCAGACGCAGCTTGACGATACCGTCTTCGACGTCTACGAGTTCAACGTCGCCGCCGTCGCGTTGCAGGAACGGACGAAGCTTATCGAGGACATCCAGTACCTCATCATACATCGTTGCCGTATTTTCGCTCATTGCAATCAACTCCTTTCTTACTCTATTATAGTACAAAGACGCGCAAATGAAAATGGATATCAACGTAAGGCCGGTGATCAAACATGTTAAAACCAATTATAGAGTTCTGCGCCAGCAATATGCACCACGGGACCGATCAAGTCATGAAGCGACTGGAACAAAATCCGGATTATGATGTGATCGAATACGGCTGTCTGGGCAATTGCGGCGAATGTTATTTGTTCCCGTTCGCCATGGTGAACGGCGAGATCGTCGCGGCCGAAACCGCCGAAGGGCTGGAAGAGCGCATCCTCGAAGAGGTGAAGGCCCAACAGGCGGAACGGGAAGCGCTAGATCGGATAATTGACGATCTGTAGCGATCACGCCGGCGATTAGCCGATGTGGTGTTTGGATTTCCAGAGCACGCCGCTCTTGAGCATGCGCGGCACGCGTCCCATGAGCGTTGTTTTGCCCATAAGACCGAAGCCGGCTTTCTTGCCGAGCGAACCGAGAACGCCCTTGAGCTTCATTGGACCAAGCCGGGGCGTTTTGTTATGCCAAATCGCCTGCATAACCTGCGCGACCTGCTTGCCCTGCGCGCCCGCGGCTTGCCCGCTCGGCGCGAACGGTACAGAAGCGCAGTCGCCGACGATGAATACTTCCGGATAGTCCGGCAGCTGATGATATTCGTTAATGACAAGACGTCCTTGTTTGTCCTTAGGCAGCGCCATCCGCTGTACGAGCGAGACCGGCTGAATGCCAGCCGTCCAGACGGTGGCGTCCGTATAAATCGGATCCGGCGAGTTGGCGTCATACAGGATGCCTTCTTCGACGCGGTTCAGCGAGACGTGGCTGCGCATCTCGACTTCGTGTTCGAGGAACCAAGAGGCGACGTACTCCTGCACCTTGCCAGGGAACGCGGACATGACGGAGCCGCCCCGATCGATAATGCGGATGTTGAGATCCGGCCGGCTTTCGCGGAGCTCCGCCGCCACCTCGACGCCGCTTAAGCCGCCGCCGATGATCGACACTTGCCCGTAAGGCTTGATGTCATTGAGCTTCTGGTACGTCTTGCGTGCGGACGAGAAGGTCTGGATGCTGTTGGAATACAGCTCCGCGCCTTCGATGCCGTGATATTTGTCCGTGCAGCCCAGCGCGATAACCAAGCGCTCGTATTCGAGCGGCTCTTGGCCGGCGAGAATAACTTGCTTCGCGTCGAGATTGACGTCGGTCACCTCGCCGTACGTGACGATCAGACGAGGATCGGAAGGGAATTGTACCCGAAGGTCCAAATCCGAAACCGTTCCCGCCGCCAATGCGTAATACTCTGTCTTGAGGCCTTGGTGCGGCATCCGGTCAATGAGGACGATGACGGTATCATCCGGAAGTTCGCCTTCGAGCAGCTCGTGTACGACGGTCAGCCCGCCGTATCCGCCGCCTAATACTACAAAACGTTTCATCTGAATCCCAACCTTTGTTTCAGCGATTGTGTGTAAACCTGGTGATACGCCGCAACATACGCGTAGTATGCGCGAATAAGGCGCATCCGATCACTCGTAGACCTTGACTTCGTTGTAGAAGGTGTCGCGCTCGACGGGAATGCGGCCCGCGCCTTTGACGAGCCAGATCAGATCTTCGCGCGTAATGCCTTCCGGCGTCAGCGCCCCGGCCGAGTGGCTGATCCGTTCCTTGACGATCGTGCCGTGGACGTCGTCCGCACCCATCGTGAGCGAGACTTGGGTCAGCTGGGTTCCGATGTTGATGAAATACGCTTTAATATGCTGGAAGTTATCGAGCATGAGACGGCTGATGGCGATCGTCTTCAAATCCTCGAACGCGGAATTGCGTCTGCGGATGCCGGCTTTCGGGCTGATCGGCTGCATGGACAACGGAATAAAGACGAGGAAACCGTTCGTCTCGTCCTGAAGCTCGCGTATTTGCGCCATATGGTCGATGCGGTCTTCGTGCTTCTCGACCGAACCGTACAGCATCGTCGTGTGCGTGCGCAGGCCAAGCTCGTGCGCGTTGCGGTGAACGTCCAGGTACTGGGAGACGTCTGCTTTGGTTACTTTCATTTTGCGGCGGTATTCGTCGGACAGAATCTCGGCGCCGCCGCCGGTCAAGCTCTTCAGGCCGACCTTCATCAGTTCCTGGAGCACTTCGCGGTAGCTGAGGCCGCTGATTCGGGAGAAGAAGTCGATCTCCGCTGCCGTATAGGCTTTCAGCGTCACGTCCGGGTAGCGTTCATGTAATGCTTTTAACGAATCCACATAATATTGAAACGGAACATGCGGGTTGTGGCCGCCGACGATGTGGAATTCGCGAACGCCGGGATGGATGTGCTGCTCGACGTACTCGATCATCTGCTCGCCGCTGAGGGTGTACGCTCCGGGCTGTCCTTCGTCCTTACGGAAGTTGCAGAAGGCGCAGTGGGCTTCGCAGACGTTCGTGAAGTAGAGGCTCATGTTCTCGATGAAGTATACCTTGCGGCCGTTCTTGCGCAGGTTGACTTCGTTGGCTAGCTGGCCGATCGTGAGCAGGTCGTCGGATTTGTACAGGAAAATGCCATCCTCGCGGGAGAGGCGTTCGCCAGCGCGTACTTTCTCGATAATAGCCTGCATCTGTTTGTCTTCTGTCGGTATTGCGACGTTCATGAAGGGTTCCTCCTTGTCCGCCGGGCGCTTCTGGTCCGGTCAATGGGTAATGTAGAGCGGGAAATGCTGCGCGCACGGGCGTTCTTCAGCCAAAGGGAGCAATAAATTCAACTATGTGAAAAAAATAACATACGCAGCCTGTTGATGCCGCATCCGATCGTCCGAGCAAAAGCTACCCCCTATTATAAACCTTCACTTCGGGGGGCGGCAACTACAAAAGTCGAACCATGCCGAACGCGCCAAGGCGGCATCGAGGCGGATGCGAGTCCCTTGAGTGATATCCGGAAGCGGTGTATACTATAAATTATAAAGCGCCGTTCGACCACCGGACCTGCCGAAGTCGCAGTCAGCTGCACGGGACGAACGCCGCAGTCAGGGAGGGAATACGAATGATTACCATTAGCGAAAGCGCAAATGAGAAAATAAAAGAAATGCTCGCGGCGGAAGAAACGCCGGATCTGTTCCTTCGTATCGGCGTCAAGGAAGGCGGCTGCAGCGGCTTCTCCTACGGCATGGGCTTCGACGACGAGCAGAAGGACGATGACAATGTCATGGAGTTTGCCGGGCTTAAAGTCGTCGTCGACGGCGAAAGCATCCGTTACTTGAACGGCCTTCAGATCGATTTCAAGGAATCGGCGATGGGGGGCGGATTCACCATCGAGAATCCGAACGCAACCGCGACATGCGGCTGCGGCTCCAGCTTCCGCACGGCCACGGCAGCCGGCAAACCAAGCGCGCCGGGCGAATGCTAATCCGCGATCAAGCGTCATGACGATAAGTCCCCTCTACGGTAGAATGCGCAGTTCGAACCGTGGCAGGGGGCTTTTTGCGCTGGGAATAAGCGGGCTTGGAGAGTGGGGAGGCGCTCGTAAAGGGAAGCTGAGGGGACGGGACATTGAGCGTCGATTGTTTGAAGGAGTGAGGAAAAGCCGCAGTCCCCGACTACGGCTTTTCCTTGGTCCATCCTATGCGATTAAGAGGACTCGAACAGCTCGAACGTGTGCTCCAGCGCATGGATGCTTCCGGCAAGCAGCACTTCCCGAAACAGATCGAATAGCGCGATCATGGATTAGCCGCGCCCCTTTCCGTCCGCCGCGGAAGCGGCGTCTTTGTCATAAGCGATAAGCACGATGTTCGGACTTGAGGCCGAGCGCAGATGCGCTTCGGTCTGCCTCAGTTCCTCCAGCTGCTCGTCGTTCAGTTGGGCGGGGCGGTATTCGTCGTTCATCATAATCCTCCTAGGAATAGTCGATAGCCTCCGCACGGCCGTGGTTAACAGGAAAAAAGAGCCCGCTACAGGGGCTCTCTTCCGACGGTGATACGTAGAATGAGACAACTTCTGCTGCACATCCGTTAGAAATCCGGTTACCTGATGGTAATGTGTCCCTCAGAATACTCTGCGGCACAACCCCTCGCTTCTATGCAAAATGTGTTACTTCCGTTTACCTCTTGTGAGTCCTTGCACTATGCCGTCCAATGGAACCACACCTCGCTTCTCACCGTCGATATTATCATGTCCGGGCAAGGGCGGTTCTATGCGGGATTGAGCCAAAGAAAAGACGAAGAGGCGGCAAAGCGCCAAGCCAATCGCTCGTCCGGTTATTGGGAGCTCGACGGATCAGCACAACCAACAGCTCAGCTCGACTTAGGGCGCAACGAAAAAAGAGCCCCTTAAGGGCTCTTCTCCGACGGTGATACGTAGAATGAGACAACTTCTGCTGCACATCCGTTAGAAATCCGGTTACCTAATGGCAATGTGTCCCTCAGAGATACTCTGCGGCACAACCCCTCGCTTCTATGCAAAATGTGTTACTTCCGTTTACCTCTAGTGAGTCCTTGCACTATGCCGTCCAATGGAACCACACCTCGCTTCTCACCGTCGAAATTATTATGTCCGGACAAGGGCGGTTCTATGCGGGAGGGAACGACTAAATGTTACAGAGTGACCCGGGTGTCGTAAGCAGCCGCGATGCCACCGCGCTCGCCTTCCGACGTGCGGTGCTCGGTCACGCGTTGGCAGTCAAACCTCGTGCGGCCTTGCGCGCAACGAAAAAAGAGCCCGTTTTAAGGGCTCTTTTCCGACGGTGATACGTAGAATGAGACAACTTCTGTTCACATCCGTTAGAAATCCGGTTACCTGATGGTAATGTGTCCCTCAGAATACTCTGCGGCACAACCCCTCGCTTCTATGCAAAATGTGTTTACTTCCGTGTACCTCTAGTGTTGTGTTCTTTCACCATTCGGCTCAATGGAACCACACCTCTCTTCTCACCGTCGATAATTAGAATGTCCCGAGTCGGTCGGTTGTATGCATGACGGAATGGATCTCAATGCGGCGTATTTATGCTTCAGGCCGGGCAGCTTATGGATCCACGGGCAATACGTCGGGAACGGGAACGAGAAGGGAAGGGAACGAAAAAAGAGCCCGTTTTAAGGGCTCTTCTCCGACGGCGATGCGTAGAATGAGACAACTTCTGTTTCACATCCGTTAGAAATCCGGTTTACCTGATGGTAACGTGTCCCTCAGAATGCTCTGCGGCACAACCCCTCGCTTCTATGCAAAATGTGTTTACTTCCGTTTACCTCGCGTGTCGAGTCCTTTCACCATTTGGCTCAATGGAACCACACCTCTCTTCACGCCGTCAAAAATAGGATGGCCGGATTGGGCGGAAGATATGCGCCGGGAAAGCGAAACGCTGCCGCAGGGCTCGTACCATTATTTTCATAGACAGATGATGGCAGGCTCTTGTATGATGGTCGAGACAATTGCATATCGGGAACAGGTGCCACGAGCGCGCAGCATGCGGGGAATGCATGATTCGCGCCGAGGCTTAATAGGGAAGTTCGGTGCAAAACCGACACGGACCCGCCACTGTAAGAAGCTTGTCTGCCGGCCGATCGAAGGCCGGGCGACAGGTGCGACGCAACCGAAGTCACTGGGAGACTGCCTCCCGGGAAGACCGCCGCCGCACCGCTTTAAGTCAGGAGACCTGCCTGTTTCAACAGCACTGTTAACCTACGCGGAATTAGGGTGGTGTTAGAGATCGGACAAGCAGGAACGATGCCTCCCTATGCGCATGCGCGCGGGGCGGCCGTTTGGATTCGTTTGTTAGCCACAGGCATTTCTAACACATTTTGTGTTGGGGATGCCTTTTTGTATTGTGCGGAAAATGGCATCTAAGCCAAGGAAGGAGCGGCGGGATCGCATGGAGAGGACAACGGGCAAGCTGCTGATCGTCGGGTTCGGCCCGGGCAGCTTCGAGCATATCACGAAACGGGCGAAGGAAGCGATTCAGGAGAGCGATATCGTCATCGGCTACAACACGTATGTGGATTTGATCCGCGGATTGTTGAGCGAGCAGCAGGTCGTGCGGACCGGGATGACCGAGGAGGTCAGCCGGGCGCAGGAAGCGGTGCGGCAGGCGGAAGCCGGGCGCGTGGTGGCGGTAATCTCAAGCGGAGATGCAGGGGTCTACGGCATGGCCGGCCTCGTGTACGAGGTGCTGATGGAGCGGGGGTGGCGGCGGGAGACGGGCGTCGCGGTAGAAATCATTCCAGGCATCTCGGCGATCAATTCGACGGCGTCGCTGCTTGGCGCGCCTGTCATGCACGATGCGTGCACGATCAGCTTGAGCGATCATTTGACGCCTTGGCGGGTGATCGAGCGGCGCGTCGAAGCGGCCGCCTCCGCGGATTTCGTCATCGCGCTGTATAATCCGCGCAGCGGGCGGCGGACGCGCCAGATCGTCGAGACGCAGCGGATCGTTCTCAAGTATCGTTCGCCGCAGACGCCGGTCGGTATCGTCAAAAGCGCGTACCGCGACCGGCAGGATGTCGTGATTACGACGCTCGGCGACATGCTGGAGCACGACATCGGGATGCTGACGACCGTTATCATCGGCAACTCGGCCACGAGCGTATATGAAGGTCTAATGATCACGCCACGCGGCTATCAGCGGAAGTACACGCTCGGCGCCGACGTGCAGCCGCTGCGCCCGCACGAGCGGCTGCGGACCGAAGCGGAGCCTTGGGCGCTGGAGACAGTCGGGGTTTTGAGCGAACAGGACGACTGGGGCCCGGTCGGAGTGTCGAGTGACGAGGAAGGCCTAGGAGCGGACGGGGAATTGGGCGAAGAGCCAACTTCGATTGCAGTCGGCGCGGCCGTTATCGGGACGGGAGAGACGGCAGCAGGACTGGCGGCTTCGAGGGGGGAGATAGCGGTCGATCGAATCGTTGGCCATTCGCTCGGGGAGAGAGCGCTTCGAACGGCCGCGGTTCCCTCGCCTAATTCACCGACTTCGTACATCTCCGCGGGCGAGACTTCACCGCTGTCTCTTGCGATGGAGGCGATTCGTCTTGTCGACGCAAGCCGAGGCGTCGAACGCGCGGAGCCTGATGCGATCGGCGCGGGGGCGGACATCGGAGCGCCGTTCCGGCAGGAAGCGATTTTCGAATTCGCGGTCGGCCCGGGGCTTGCGAACAAGAAGCTGAGCGCGGCCCAAATGACGCTGCTCGCCGAAATCGTCGGCGAAGCGGGCGAGCTGGAATATACGCCGCATCATCAGTTCATCGTTCGCCTGCGGACGGATGACCCGGCTGCGGCGACGGTCCGGCTGCGCGAGGCCGGGCTTGCGCTTGCGCCGGTCGGCGACGTCGTGCAGATTAAGGCGTGCGATTTTTGCGATATGGAGAAAGCGGAATCGGTGCCGTATTTGGAGCAGCTCGGCGCGGGACTTGGCGGCGCGAAAGTGCCCAAGGAGATGCGTATCGGCTTCAACGGCTGCGGGATGGCGTGCTATGGCGCGGTCAACGAGGATATCGGCATCGTGTTCAGACGGGGGAAGTTCGATCTGTTCTTGGGCGGGAAGACGGTTGGGCGCAACGCGCATGCCGCCCAGCCCGTCGCAGAAGGCATCGAACCGGACGCGCTCGTGCCGACGGTGGAGCGGATCGTGGCGCGCTTTCGGGAGGAAGGGCATCCGAACGAGCGGTTCCATAAGTTTTTCAAGCGGGTGAAAGAACTCGAGGGTTATAGGCAGCAGGACTTGCCCGTGTTCGCGATCGATAACGCGGTATGCGGCGACTGACGGCCGAAAGACCGTCAGGATTCTCAGGGGAAGAGGAGCGGACGAAAGATGGATGCAGTATTATTTGTTGGCCACGGCAGCCGGGATGCCGAAGGAAATGATGAGGTCAGGGCGTTCGTTAGTGCGATTGCGGATCGGCTGGAAGGGCTTCTAGTTGAGACATGCTTTCTCGAATTCGAGAAGCCGACGCTCGATCAAGGGCTTGACAAGTGCGCGGCGCTGGGCGCGAAGCGGGTGGCGGTGATTCCGATCACGCTGTTCTCTGCCGGCCACGCGAAGCTGCACATTCCGGCGGCGATCGACGAAGCGAGGGAGCGGCACGCAGGCGTGCAATTCATCTACGGCCGTCCGATCGGCGTGCATGATCAGGTGCTGGAGATTCTCGCCGCCAGGCTGCGAGAATCCGGACTTGATCCGGAAGCGGAGCTGCGCGATACGGCGGTGCTCGTCGTCGGGCGGGGCAGCAGCGATCCGGACGCGAATAGCGACTTGTTCAAAATCTCGCGGCTGTTCTGGGAGCGGCTGAAGGTCGGCTATGTCGAGACCGCCTTCATGGGCGTGACCGATCCGCTCGTAGAGGCTGGCGCGGAACGATGCCTGAAGCTGGGGGCGAAGCATGTCATCGTGCTGCCTTATTTCTTGTTCACCGGCGTGCTGATCAAGCGGATGGAGGATATGCTGGAGAGCCTGCAGGCGCGTTATCCCGAGCACGTCTTCACGCTCGCCCGGTATTTCGGCTTCCACCCGACCTTGCAGACGATATTGCTTGAACGGGCGCGCGAGGCGCTTGGTGAAGAAGTGAAGATGAACTGCGACATGTGCCAATACCGGCTTGCTGCGGCCGCGGAGCATAGGCATCACCACCACCATCATGACGATGATGGTCATCACCACGGACACCACGGACACGATCACGGGCATCACCACGAACATGATCATAATCACGAACATGATCACGAGCATCACCATCACGATCATCACGGACATGAGCATCACCGCATGCACGACCATGAACACCAGTATGTCCAAGGCAATCATGAGCATCACCACCATGACCATGATCATCACGGTCACGAGCATCGTCATGAATCCGATCATGAACAAAATCACGACCATGATCATCATCACGGCCGCGACGATGGTCGTCGTCATGATGATGAGCGCGGCCAACAGGCCCGCCCTGCCGCGCTCGCGTCGGAGGGACTGCTATGATCCTCATGCTGTGCGGGACGAGCGATGCGCGCGAGCTGGCGGTGCGGGTCCAAGCAAGCGGCTATGAGCCGCTCGCCTCGGTCGTGACGGAGAGCGCGGCCGCGAGCCTTGCGGCGGCAGGCCTCGCCGTGCGGACAGGCCGGCTGACCGCCGCCGAGATGGCGGCGCTTGTCCGGGAGAAGGGCATGACGGCGGTAGTGGACGCGAGCCACCCGTTCGCGGAAGAGGCGCACCGCAACGCGATCGCCGCGGCGTCGATCGCCGGCGTGCCGTACATCCGCTTCGAGCGGGAACGCGAGAGCGGAGGCGGCCGCGGCAGCCTCATCACGTATGCCGCGGACTACGAGGAAGCGGCCGAATTGGCTGCCCGGCGAGGCGGCGTCGTCATGCTGACAACGGGCAGCAAGACGCTGCATATTTTCGCCGCGCGGCTGCACGGGCTGCCGGACGTGACGCTGATCGCCCGCATGCTGCCGCGCGTGGACAACATGGTCAAATGCGAGGAGCTCGGCATTCCGCAGCGGAACATCGTCGCCATGCAGGGACCGTTCTCGAAGGAGCTGAACAAGGCGCTCTATGCCCATTACGGTGTTACGCTCATGATTACGAAGGAGAGCGGCAAAGCCGGCGCGGTGGACGAGAAGCTCGAAGCGGCGGCGGAGATGGGCATCGAGACGATCGTCATCGGCCGGCCGGACATCGAGTTCGGCACGATGTATTCGGATTACGGCGCGGTCATCGCGCATTTGGACGGACTGCGCGGACATACGGGCCGCGGCGATGCATAAGAGGGAGCGTGGCGAAGAGATGGATTTCAAGACGGAGTTTAAACCGTTGACGGTACAGCCGCAGGAGATTGAGGAGAGAAGCTTCGAGATGATTACCGAGGAGCTCGGACCGCACCCGTTCACGGAGGAACAGTATCCGGTCGTGCAGCGCGTCATCCACGCGTCGGCTGATTTCGAGCTGGGCCGCAGCCTGCTGTTCCACAAGGACGCGATCCGCGCTGGCATCGAGGCGATCCGGCAAGGACGCAAGGTCGTCGCGGACGTGCAGATGGTGCAGGTCGGCATCAGCAAGCCGCGCATCGAGAAATTCGGCGGCGAAGTGAAGGTGTACATCTCCGATCCGGATGTCATGGCGGAGGCCAAGCGGCTGAACACGACGCGCGCGATCATCTCGATCCGCAAGGCGATCCGCGAGGCGGACGGCGGCATCTACGCGATCGGCAATGCGCCGACGGCGCTGCTGGAGCTAATTCGGCTCGTGAAGGAAGGCGAAGCGAAGCCGGGGCTCGTCGTCGGCGTGCCGGTCGGCTTCGTCTCCGCTGCGGAATCGAAGGAGGAGCTGGCGAAGCTCGACATTCCATATATCACGAACCTGGGGCGCAAGGGCGGCAGTCCGGTGGCGGTCGCGGCGGTTAACGCGATCTCGCTCATGGCGGAACGACTCGGATAGGAGCGGCGGATGGCGATGGAGGAGGAGAAAGAGGCTAAGCCGCTGCGGTACGGCTATACGACGGGCTCCTGCGCGGCGGCGGCGGCCAAGGCGGCGGTAACGGCGCTTATTCTCCAAGAGCCGCAGCGGGAGTCCGCGATCATGCTGCCGATCGGGCAGGAGGTCACGTTCTTGATGCATGGCTGCGAATACGATTCGGATCGTGCGGCGTGCGAGGTGATCAAGGACGGCGGCGACGATCCGGACGCGACCCACGGCGCGCGTATCGTGGCCGAGGTCCGGTGGCGGGACGAGGAAGGCATCGAGATCGACGGCGGCATCGGCGTCGGCCGCGTGACGAAGCCGGGTCTGCCGGTCGACATCGGGGAGGCGGCCATTAATCCCGTCCCCCGCCGAATGATTCGCGAGTCGGTCCAGTCCGCGCTGGACAGTTTCGAGCTGGAACGCGGCGTTCGCGTGGTCATTTCGGTGCCGGACGGCGAGGAGATCGCGAAGAAGACGCTGAACGGGCGGCTTGGCATCATCGGGGGGATCTCGATCCTTGGCACGCGCGGCATCGTCGTCCCGTTCTCGACGGCCGCGTACAAGGCGAGCGTCGCGCAGGCGATTCGCGTCGCGGTGAAGAGCGGCTGCACGCACATCGTGCTGTCGACCGGCGGACGAAGCGAGAAGGTCGCGATGGGGTTATATCCGGAGCTGCCGGAGGAGGCGTTCGTCGAGATGGGCGATTTCGTCGGCTTCGCGCTGACGATGTGCGCCAGGCAGGGCGTCGGGAAGGTGACGCTCTCCGGCATGATGGGCAAGTTCTCGAAGGTGGCCCAGGGCGTCATGATGGTGCACTCGAAGAGCGCGCCGGTCGACTTCGGCTTCCTTGCGGCCGCGGCGGAGCAGGCAGGGGCCGATCCGGGGACGGTCGCGGAGATCCGGGACGCTAATACCGCCGCGCAGGTCGGGGACATGATGCAGGAGCGCGGCCAGCTGGCGTTCTTCGGCCAGCTGTGCGCCGCTTGCTGCGAGAACGGTTTGAGAGAGGCAAAAGCTTCGTATGTGCTGGAGACGGTCATCATGTCGATGAAGGGCGTCATTCTAGGACGGGTAGAGAAGCAAGGGGAAGCGTAAGGGAGATGAAGAACATGGAAAGGTCGCTAAGAATCATCGGCATCGGCGACGAGGGTCAGGCCAGCCTGCCGCTGCAGGCGTTGGCCTGGATCAAGGGAAGCGGGCTGCTCGTCGGCGGCGAGCGGCAGCTGGACTTTTTCCCGGAATATGAGGGGGAGAAGCGGGTCATTAAAGGCGGGCTCGCGCTGCTGGCGGACGAGCTGGCCAAGGAGACGCGCGACACGGTCGTGCTGGCGTCGGGCGATCCGCTCTTCTATGGCATCGGCGGCTATCTGGGGGGCAAGCTGAAGGCGGAGATTTACCCGAATGTCAGCTCGGTGCAGCTCGCCTTCGCGCGGCTTGGCGAAAGCTGGCAGGACGCGGAGCTGCTCAGCGTGCACGGCAGAAGCCTGCGCGGCCTGGCCCAGCAGCTTGACGGGAAGGCGAAGGCCGCGCTGCTGACGGACGCGGACAATCATCCGGGGGCGATTGCGCGGTATTTGCTCGATTTCGGCATGACGGAATACCGGGCATTCGTGGCGGAGAATTTGGGCGGCGAGACGGAGAGAACAAGCTGGCACGAACTGGCGGAGCTGGCCGAGCAGCCGGCGGATGCGTTCTCCCCGCTTAACGTCGTCATCCTGAAGAAGGACGCCGGGGATGTCGTGACGCACTGGCCGCTTGGCATTCCGGATGAGGAATTCGCGCAGCGCAAGCCGGACAAGGGGCTGATCACGAAGCGCGAGGTGCGCGTGCTGAGTCTGGCCGAGCTCGCGCTGCGCCAAGACAGCATCGTCTGGGATATCGGCTGCTGCACCGGCTCGGTCGCGATCGAAGCGGCGAAGCTGGCGCCCCGCGGCGCCGTATACGCCATCGAGAAGAACGAGGGCGATCTGGCGAATTGTCAGGCGAACATGCGTAAGTTCCGCGCCGATATCACGGCCGTTCACGGCAAGGCGCCAGATGGGCTGGAGACGTTCGCCGATCCCGATGCCGTTTTCATTGGCGGCACGGGCGGGGAGATGCGCGAATTGCTATCCGTGTGCTGCGCGAGGCTGAGAGCCGGCGGACGCATCGTATTGAATGCGGTCACGCTCGAGAACTTGCACGAGGCGGCGCAGGCGTTCGAGGCGGAAGGATACGAGACGCGAATGACGCTGGCGCAGTTGTCGCGCAGCAAGCCGATTCTCGATTTGACCCGGTTCGAGGCGCTCAACCCGGTATTCATCGTGACGGCGTGGCGAAGAGAGGAAGAGGAGGCGGACCAAGGATGAATGGAGGAGCAACCTCGGGCGCGGCAGCGCAAGCGCCGGCCAAGCTCGGCCGGCTGTACGGCGTCGGCGTCGGTCCTGGCGATCCGGAGCTGATTACGATCAAGGCGTTCCGGCTCATGAAGGAGTCGCCGGTGATCGCATACCCGCGCAAGAAGATGGGGGCCAAAAGCTACGCGCTGGCGATCGTCGAGCTGTACGTCAACACGGCGGAGAAGGATATGCTCGGCCTAACGTTCCCGATGACGAAGGACCCTGAAGCGCTGGCGCTTCAGTGGGGGAAGACGGTGGAGGCGGTCTGGGAGCGGCTGCAGGCCGGGAAGGACGTCGTGTTCGTGACGGAAGGCGACCCGATGATCTACAGCACCTACATTCATCTCATGCGCCTCATGGCAGAGCGCCATCCCGAGGTCGAGATGGTTGCCGTGCCGGGCATCTCGTCCGTGAACGCTTCGGCTTCGCGGCTTGGCGTGCCGCTTGCGGACGGGGACGAGCAGGTAGCGATCGTGCCGGCGACAGGCGATTACGATACGATGCGCCGCGCGATCGAATCGCATGCGTGCGTCGTGTTTATCAAGGTGGCGAAGGTGATTGATCTCATGCTGCGCGTGCTGCGCGATCTGGAGCTCGTAGACAAGGCAGCCGTGCTGACCAAAGTCACTTCGGGCGAGGAGCAGATTTGGCGGCGCGTCGAAGAGCTGGAAGGGCGCGAGCTGGAATATTTGACGCTGATGGTGGTGCGAAAATGAACGCGGACATGAAAGTATATCTCATCGGAGCGGGACCGGGCGACCCGGACTTGATTACCGTCAAAGGGCTGCGACTGCTGCAGGAGGCGGACGTGGTCATGTACACGGACTCGCTCGTCAGCGAGGCGCTCATCGCGAAGGCAAAGCCGGAAGCCGAGGTCATTAAGAGCGCGGGACTCGAGCTGAACGAGATGGTCGGCATCATGGTTGAACGCGTACGGGCCGGGAAAATGGTCGCGCGCGTCCATACGGGCGATCCGTCCGTCTTCGGCGCGATTATGGAGCAGGTCGCGCTGCTGAAGAAGGAAGGAATCGGCGTGGAGGTCGTGCCGGGGGTCAGCTCTGTATTCGCCGCCGCGGCAGCGCTCGGGGCGGAGCTGACGATTCCCGAATTGACGCAGACCCTAATTCTTACGCGCGCCGAGGGCCGCACGCCGGTGCCGGATCTCGAGAAGCTGCGCGACCTGGCGGCTCATCATACGACGATCGCGCTGTTCTTGAGCGCGACGCTCGTCCGGAAGGTCATCTCCGAGCTGCGCGAGGCCGGCTGGAGCGACGATACGCCGGTGGCCGTCGTGCAGCGGGCGACCTGGCCGGACCAGCTCATTATCCGGACGACGGTGGGCGAGCTGGAGATGCGGATGCGCGAGCATGGCATCCGCTCGCACGCGATGATTCTCGCGGGCTGGGCGCTCGATCCGGATATCCACCATAAGGAGCAGTATCGCTCCAAGTTGTACGATAAGACATTCACGCATCGGTTCCGCCGCGGGGTGAAGGAATGATTGCGCTGACCGAAGGGCAAATGCCGCGCATCGATGTAAGCGGCGACGTCGCGGTCGTCGCGATAACGAAGCACGGCGTCGAGCTGGCCAGGCGCATGCAGCACGAATTCGGCAATTCGGATACGTATTACATGGGCAAATTCGCGCGCGGCGACGAGGCGGCGCGGGGGATTCAGCTGTTCGAAGGCAGCGTGCGGCTGCTGTTCCCGGCGCTGTTCCCCCGGTATAAAGGGATTATCTGCATCATCTCGCTCGGCGCGGTCGTGCGGATGATCGCGCCGCTCTTGAAGGACAAGAAAGTAGATCCGGGCATCGTCGTCATCGACGACAAAGGCGAGCACGTCATCAGCGTGCTGTCCGGGCATCTTGGCGGGGCGAACGAGCTGACGCAGGAGGTGGCGGCGGCCATTGGCGCGCGCGCCGTCGTCACGACCGCCTCCGACGTGCAGAAGACGATCGCCGTCGACCTGTTCGGCCGCCGTTTCGGCTGGAGCTGGGAGTCGGCGGACAAGCTGACGCCGGTCAGCGCGTCAGTCGTGAACGAGGAGCGAGTAGCGGTCGTGCAGGAGTCCGGCGAGCCGGACTGGTGGACGCATGAGGCGCCGCTGCCGGCGACGATCCATGTCTATGGCACGGTCGCGGAGGCTTTGGCGGACGAGCCGGATGCGGCGCTCGTCGTAACGCACCGGCTGCTCGCGCCGGAAGAGGAAGCGATTCTGCGCAACGGGGTGCTGTACCGGCCGAAGGTGATCGCCATCGGAATCGGCTGCAACCGGGGCACCTCCGCCGAGGAGATCGAGGCGGTCATCGCAGAGACGCTGGACGAGCTGCGGATGTCGCGCAAGAGCGTCAAAGCCGTCTGTACGATCGATCTGAAGCAGGACGAGGAGGGCCTGCTCGCCGTATGCGATCGGAACGGCTGGCCGCTTCGCGTCTATACGGCCGCGGAGCTGAACGAGATGCCGATGGAGGCGCCGTCGGAGACGGTGTTCAAATTCACGGGAGCGTACGGCGTCAGCGAGCCGGCCGTCAAGCGGTACACCGGAGCGAGCGAGCTTGCGCTCGTGAAGAAAAAGTCCGGCAATGTGACGATATCGGTCGGCATCATGCCGTTTCCTCCGGCCAAGGGAGGGAGCGGGGCGCCATGACGGACAGAAGACTAGTCATTGCCGGGACAGGCAGCGGCGTTGGCAAGACGACGGCTGCGATCGGGCTGATGGCGGCGTTCGCCCGCAGGGGGTTGGCCGTGCAGGGCTTCAAGTGCGGACCGGACTATATTGATCCGACGTTCCATGCCGCCGTCACGGGTAGGCAGTCGCGCAACCTGGACGGCTGGATGTTCCCGGCCGACACGGTACGCGAGATCTACGCGCGGGGCGGCGCGGATGCGGACGTCTCGATCATCGAAGGCGTCATGGGCTTCTACGACGGGCGCGACCCGCTCGCGAACGAAGGCAGCACGGCAGAGATCGCCCTGCTGCTGGATGCGCCGGTGCTCCTTGTCGTCAACTGCCGCAGCATGGCGCGCAGCGCGGCCGCGGTCGTGCGAGGCTTCCAGCTGCTGGAGCCGCGCGCGCGGATCGCCGGCGTCATCGCCAACCAGGTCGGCAGCGACAATCACTACCGGCTCGTGCAAGCGGCTATCGAGCAGGAATGCGGCATCCCGGTAGTCGGGAATTTGAAGCGCGACGAGGAGCTGCATATGCCGGAGCGTCATCTGGGACTGGTGCCGGCCATCGAGCGCGGGGAGCTGTCGGGGCTGTTCGAAGGGCTCGCAGCACGGATCGAAGCGGGTTTTGATTTGGATCGCATTCTCGCCATCGCGGAGTCGCCGGCGATCGACGTGCAGGATCGGCTGTTCGCGGCGGCTGGCCATTCGCGCGCAGGCGGACCCGTGCGCGTCGCGGTCGCGAAGGACGCGGCTTTTCATTTCTACTACCCCGAGAATCTCGAGCTGCTCGAAGCGAACGGGGCGGAGCTTACGTACTTCTCGCCGCTGGCCGGGGAGCCGGTGCCGCAGGATGCGGCCGGTCTGTATATCGGGGGCGGATTCCCGGAGCAATTCGCCTCTGTGCTGTCGGCGAACGAGAAGGTTCAAGCCTCGGTGCGCGCGGCAGCGATGAGCGGCATGCCGATCATCGCGGAGTGCGGGGGCTTCATGTATTTGACCGAAGCGATTATCGACACGGAAGGACGCCGCTATCCGATGGCCGGGGTGCTGCCTGGCGAGGTGCGGATGCAGCGCAAGCTGGCGGCGCTCGGCTACCGGGAGCTTACCGGCATGGCGGGCAACGCGCTGCTCGGCGAGGGCGGACTGGCGAAGGGGCATGAGTTTCATTACTCGGTGTACGAACCGCCTGTTGCCCAAGCGGAGGTCGAATCCGAAGCGGGCGGGCAGCCGGCTGCGCCAGCGCCCGCCTACATGTCCAAAGGCATGCGCGGCGTCAAGCCGGAAGGCATGGCGACCGGGAATCTTGTGGCGGGTTACGCGCATTTGCATTTCGCCTCGAACCCCGCGCTTGTCGGCAGCTGGCTCGATTTGTGCGAAGCGGAGCGGGAGAATCGGCGGCGAATTGCGCTAGATAGCGTACAATCATAAACGGAGGAGGAATCCCTCATGTCCATTACAACCGCGCTGCGCAAGCGGCGGGCGGTGAGGCAGCTGCTGCCGGCCGAAGTGGAAGAAGCGCGAATTCGCGCGCTGCTGGAGGCGGCCGTGTGGGCGCCCAACGACCGGCTGCGCGAGCCGTGGCATTTCTACGTCCTGCGGGGCGAATCAAAGCGTCGTTACGAGGAAGCGGCTGCCGCCTACTTGCAGGCACGGTTTCCAACGAAGCCGAAGCTCGTGGAGGAATCGATGAAAGCCCTGCTCGGGACGCCGGTCGTCATTGCGGTCACCGCCGATATCGTGGAAGGCGACCCTGCGGCAACGCGCGATAACGAATACGCCGCGGCTTGCGCGATCCACGGTATGTGGCTGGCCGCTTCGGAGCTTGGGCTCGGTCTTGTCTGGCGCACGCGCGGCATCGGTCTCGTGCACGACGGCGGCATGCACGACCTGCTCGGCGCGCCGGAAGGGCGCCAAGTCATCGGCACGCTGTTCGTCGGCTACCCGGCGGAGGAGACGCCGGAGACGAAGCGGACGGATGCTGGCGCGAAGACGACCTGGTTGAATTGAACCGATGATATACCGCAGGGTCGATAGCCGTCTTCACGGGAGAGCTAACGCCTGTTGAAGGCGGCGGGAGCCGCGGAACCATCGCGGGCGGATAGGCTGCTGCGTTTGGCCGGACATGGTATACTGGTGCAAAAAGGAAACGAGGGTTCCCTATGCAGGTGTATATCGCGCTGCTGCGCGGCATTAACGTCAGCGGCCACAACAAAATACCGATGGCCGAGCTTCGTCTGATGTTCCAAGGGATGGGACACGGCCGTGCGCAGACGTACATCCAGAGCGGCAACGTCGTCTTCGAGGCGGAAGCGGAGGAAGCGCCGGCGCTGGCGCTTCGCATCGAGGACGCGATCGAGAGCCGGTTCGGCTTTCGCGTTCGGGTCATGATCCGAACGGCCGAGGAGTGGGATGCGATTATTCGCGATTGTCCGTACGAGGCGTCGGCGCTCGGCGAAGCGGAGAGCATCCAGGTGTCGCTGCTCGCGGACGACGCGCCGGGTCCCGAGGAGATCGCGCGCAAGCTCGATCCCGGTAACGAGCAAGACGAATACCGGGTCATCGGGCGCGAGCTCTACCTGCTGCTTCGGCAGCGCATGTCGGAATCGAAGCTGGCGGACAATTTGGTCAAGCTGCGCAATACAGTCACGACGCGCAACTGGCGCACGATGCTGAAGCTGCAGGAGATGGCGAACGCGATGCGAGACAGCTAGCTTGAGCAAACGAATGCTCGATGAGGCTAGGGTCGATCTTGCGCGCGGACGCGGGGGACTAAGCTTGGCAGCAGCAATCGATGCGTCGATATAAGCGGAATTGCCGTCAAGCCAAGTCCGCGCGAATGAAATAGAACCGCCGGGGCGCGTAACGTCCCCGGCGGTTCTTTGTGGCATGCTGGCCGTCCTGACGCCTAACGTGCGTCCTCGAACTGCTTATGCCGCGATTGCTTATGAAGCGACCAACGACTATTGTGCCGCGATGCCGCGAATTTCGACGAGCGTGGCGTCGTCCAGCGTGACGTCCGCGGCGGGCAGCACGCCCGTAATATGCGATGGCTTGCGGACGCCGACGATCGCGCTCGTCAGCGCCGGATGGGCAAGCACGTAGGCGACCGCAAGCTGCGGCAGCGTCAGGCCGAGCCGCTCCGCGATCGTTTTCAGCCGATGAGCTTTGTCGACGTTCTGCCGGAGTCCCTCGCCCGTATGGGCTTTGTTGCGGGATCGCCAGTCGTCGTCGCTGAAGGTGGTGTCGTACGTGTAGTTTCCCGAGAGCAGCCCGGACGTGAGCGGGCTATAAGCCACAACGCCAATGCCGTTCTGCTGGCAGAACGGCAGCAGCTGGGCTTCCACCGCGGGACGAAGAATCGAATAGGGCGGCTGGAGCGAGTCAACATGGGCGACCGCGAGCGAATGCTCCAGCTGCTCGACGTTGTAGTTGGAGACGCCGATGTAGCGGATCTTGCCGTCCTGCACGAGTTTCTCGAGCGCGCGCATCGTCTCTTCCTGCGGCGCGTCTTCCGCCGGCCAGTGCATCTGATACAGGTCGATGTAGTCGGTGCCCAGCCGGCGAAGCGAGGCTTCCGCTTCCTGGAGTATCGACGCATAGGCGCCGCTGCGCGTAATCGCGCCGGCTTCGTCCCATACGAGACCGCATTTGGTCGCAACCACCACGTTGGCGCGGTCGATGCCGAGCGCCCTGCCGAGTACCTCCTCGGAATGGCCAAGGCCGTAGACGGCAGCCGTGTCGTAGAACGTGACGCCCGCATCAAGAGCGGCGCGCACGCTTTCGCTCGACAGCGCGTCGTCCTGCTCGCCCCAGGCGCTGGCCCAGCCGCCGCCGCCGATAGCCCAAGAACCGAAGCCGATGACCGAAATTTCCGGTCCCTTCTTACCTAACTTGCGATACTTCATCGTCTCGCACGCTCCTTCATCCATCAGATTGATCGAACCGCGGGTGCGCTATTGCATGTCCTCTTACCCGGAAGCGGGATCATTTTATCATAAGTGCTTATCGGATGGAAACAATTCCCTGACCTCGCGTCTGAAATTTTGGATCGGGTGAGATATTCGTCAATTCGGTGAATTTTCGGAGAAAACAGTACTAGTCCGGCGGTCGTCGCGTATGGATAGACGATAGGCGCGGGCAAGCCGCGGCACGAGGGTTGACGCCCTCCGTGGGGCCGCGCGCCGCACGCCGGGTTCGACGAATAATTGGCAGCGGGCCGATGCTACCAAATCCGCCGATAAGTGCTAGAATGAGAGAGACACCGTACGACATACACACAAGGAGGAACGGCAGATGAAGTTGGTCAAAGGGGTGTTGGCGGCAGCAATGCTGCTTGGCGCTCTGCCTGCGGCGACTGTGCTCGGGCCGGTTCGGCCTGCCGAGGCGGCTGCATCGCAAGTATCGGCCGTGCAGGACAAGATGAGCCAGACGCTCATCGAGGCGATCGAGAGCCGGGCAAGCACCGTCACCCTTTCTTATACAGGGACGAGAACCGCGCTCAAGAACGATTTGAACCGGGCGATCGAGCTGGCGCTGGCATCGGACGATTATTTGCACTATATTGTGAAAAGCTACGCGACCTCGGCCATCATTACTGGCACGAGCGCCAAAATAACCGTGAAGTTCACCTACTGGGAGACGCTAGCCCAGACGAAGCAGGTGCAGCAGAAGGTCGCGCAGGCGCTGGGCGAGATTCTAACAGATGGCATGAACGATCATCAGAAAGCGAAGGCGATACACGATTGGATCGTGACGACGCTCGCTTATGATACAACGCTGGTCTCCCATTCGGCGTTCGACGGACTGAGCAAGGGCAGAACCGTCTGCCAAGGCTACGCATTGCTCACCTACGAAACGATGAAGCAGGCGGGCATCCCGGTGCGCATCGTGGAGGGAAGTTCACGCGGCCAATCCCATGCGTGGAACTTGGTTCAGCTCGGCGGTCAGTGGTACCACATGGATACGACCTGGGACGATCCTGTGCCGGACGTGAAGGGACGCGTCGTATACAACTATTACAATGTCACCGATGCGCAGCTGCGCGCGGACCACAGCTGGAAGGCCGCGAACTATCCGAAGGCGGTAACGGCGTATGATGCCACCTTGAGCACACTGGCCGCGACCGACGCAAGCCGCGCCGCGTTCTACGACAAGCTTTACACGGACATGGGCTTTGCCTATTTGGATGAAGACTACACGGTGACGACCTTGCAGGCGCTGAAGGATAAAATCGCCGCGGCGATCGAGCAGGGAGAGACGTCCGTGGTGTTCCGTTATACCCGCGGCGCGAGTCTCGCCTCCGATATGAAGAAGGCGGTCTCGGCCCAGACGGGCGTAACGCGGTATAGCTACACGTACGAATCGTTCGCGCGGACGACCATCAACGACAAGCTGGTCCGGCTGAAGCTCGTGTACTAGAATCGTCTCGATAGCGCGTCATCAAACCGCGGCTGCCCCTTGCAGCCGCGGTTTTTTGCGATGAGACGTCCGCGTCGCAAAAGACGGCGCCAGCCGTTTCGCTTGATGAATGAAGACTTGCGGAACAAGTGAAGCGCGTCCGCGGCGGACGAAAGCGAAGGTCAGCACGGAGCCGCATCAAGCATACTCCCCCCCCCCTCAGGATACCACCTAGGCAACACGTAACGAGTAAGCCAGAATAACAGCCAGACCAAAGGACTAGCGGGCACCCCTCGGAATAACACATCGAAGGCGGCCGCGCAGCAAGTCACACCCCTTCCGGGTGACCTAAACGTTTTCCAACGGAAAACGTGCTTCGGAAGCATAAACTGGGCGAAGTCCTTAGGTTCTCCTAAGCGGAGGGCAAGCTGTCAGGTTAAGGAAAAACGTCCGGTGAAGCGACCCATGGCCTATCGTAGACAGGCTTATTACTTAGTGCTGCTAACTTCAAAACCCACTGAAGCTTTGTCCGCGAGGACAAAAGCGTGCCACGTTCGAACCCACCCGCCAACCGCGAACAATTGTGTCAGCACGAAGAAGGGAGTCCAGAGGGCGAAGTCCTATGGTTCCCCTCAGCGGAGGGGGAAGGGGGAGGGAGCAACAAAAGAGGGGTCAAAGGGGCTGGGCCCCTTCTTATGAAGCTTT
>NZ_JBHMDO010000028.1:0-95478 GCF_042431225.1 Paenibacillus aurantiacus
GTTCAATTAGGGGGGCTTCGGAGTTAGAAGACAATTACTAAACCCTTTTGAGACGGCCTCTGGTGCTGGGCGGCTATTCACCGGATAGCAAGAAGAATCCAGTCCGATCCGAGGCGCGTCTATCCATCGCTCCTATACTTGTATTGTCTAGGCGAGACGCCGACGAACTTCTTGAACTGGCGCATGAAGTGGGTATCGTTGTCGTACCCGCACGAGCCGGCGATGCGGGTAACGGACATTTCGCTATGATCCAATAAATACTTGGCATGTTCGAGTCTGGCGTTGATGATGTCCATCATGACGGAACACTGGAACAGCTCCTTGTAGATATGTTGGAAGTAAGACTTGCTCATGTTCAAGCTTGAAGCAAGCTCCGTCACGGAAATATTCTGCTGCGGTGTTCGATAGATTCCTGCTCGCAGTTCGGAGAAGGGGAGGTAATAGCGGGCTAGTTTGTCCGGAGCGGTGCGCACCCGCAGGTCGCTCAGCTTCATGAAGAAGGAACGCAGATCGCAATCGATGATGCTCTCTCGCAGCGGCCCGCCAAGACGAAAGGTATGCTGCAGGTCCATGATGCACCGGGAGACGAGCATCGGGTCAGAGACGGCAACCGGCGTGTCTAGAGGGAATTTCAGCTCCTGCAGGAACTGTGGCATATCGTCGCCATTGCCATGAAACCAGTCGTTGATAAAGGGGCTTTCCAGCTCGCGGTAAGCATGGGGCGTCGCGGGTTGGAACAAGATGTACGTGTTGTTCGGAGTGGCGAACGCGCGTCCGTTCAACGTCACTTCCGCGCGGCTCTTGAAGAAAACAAACGTGTAGCTTCCCGAGCCGGCAGGCCGGTTCCGAATGATGCCGTCGTGATGGACGCCATGATATCCGCAAGAAGTCATTGTCAGCATAAGTACCCTCCGCCGATAAAGCACGATAAGTCAGTTTTTGACCATTATAGTGTATTGGACCGGCAGGCTCAACCAACTATACTTTGGAGAGAAACGATTGCCATTGCGATAGGGGGAACTGTAGATGACGGCGGATAGAGCTTATTGGATCGATACGATGATTCGCATTGCGCATCCGGTGCTTGACGCATTATCGAAGCGACGGCTTCGTCTGGCTATGCCTGTCGAGGCGGGGGCTGCCGATCGCGCGGCGTACTCGCACTTGGAAGCGATGGGTCGAACCTTGGCCGGCATAGCGCCGTGGCTGGAGAATGGACCTCGGTCGGGAGACGAAGGGGAGCGGCGGTTGCGGATGGCGAACATGGCGAGGGGGGCCATTGATGCGGCAACGGACCCGGATTCGCCCGATTTCTTGAATTTCGTCCACGGCGCCCAACCGCTGGTCGACGCGGCTTTTCTCGCGAACGCTGTGCTGCGCGCGCCGCACGAGCTGTTCGAGCGGCTCGAGCCGCAGGTGAAAGCTAATTTGACCGCGGCGCTGCTCGCGACGCGGGTAATCCGCCCGGTATTCAGCAATTGGCTGCTCTTCAGCGCCATGATCGAAGCCGCCTTGTATCGCATGGGTGAGAACTGGGACCGCATGCGCGTGGATTACGCGCTACGGCAGCATGAACAGTGGTATGCGGGCGATGGGGCTTACGGAGACGGCCCCTCCTTCCATTGGGATTATTACAACAGCTTCGTCATACAACCGATGCTCGTCGAGCTCTTGGATGCGGTAGGCGATCAATTCGAGGACTGGGCGGCGCTTCGTGCTGGCGCGAACAAGCGGGCCGTCCGTTATGCGGCCGTGCTGGAGCGGCTGATTTCGCCGGAAGGGACCTACCCGCCGATCGGCCGTTCGCTGGCGTACCGGTTCGGCGCGTTCCAGCATTTGTCCTTGATGGCGATGAGGGAGCAGCTCCCGGAGGAGCTTGTACCGGCTCAAGTTCGCTGTGCGCTGACGGCCGTTATCCGTCGGCAGATCGAGATGACGGGCACCTTCGACGAAGACGGCTGGCTTCGCATCGGATTCGCCGGCAGCCAGAAGGAGATCGGCGAAGCCTATGTGTCGACGGGGAGCTTATACCTGTGCACGACGGTTTTTCTGGCGCTGGGGCTCCCCGAAGATGCCGCATTCTGGCAAGGGGAAGCCGATTGGACCGCGCGACAAGCATGGTCCGGGGCTATCTTCCCGATCGATAAGGCGATATCGGGATAATTCATCGCCATTAGAAATAGTGAAAATACGTTCCAATCGATGAATCGAAACCAGCTGTACGCACGTACTGAGAGGGGGATTGAGAGAGAATCAAGCCTGGCAAGAGACGACGACGGATTCGCCACAGGGAGCCGCGGCGTCGATTGAGGGCGAAGAGGGAGAGCGTGGAGAATGGAAGAGACGATACAGCACGTCGTAAGCGAATTTGGTTATGCCGGCATTTTTTTGATGATTGCGCTCGAGAATGTATTTCCGCCCATTCCGTCCGAAGTCATTCTGACCTTCGGCGGGTTCATGACGACGAGCACCGATCTTCGGTTCGCCGGGGTGGTCGCCGCTTCCACTATGGGGTCCATCATCGGGGCGATCGTGTTGTACTATTTCGGCTATTGGATGGAAGCGTCCAAGGTGGAACGGTTCGTCGAACGATGGGGGCGCTTCCTGCGGCTAACCGCTTCCGACGTCCGGAAGGCTTATGGGTGGTTCTCGAAATACGAGACGTGGGCAGTATTTCTGTGCCGGTTCGTGCCTTTGCTCCGCAGCTTGATTTCGATTCCGGCCGGCAGCGCGCGCATGAACATGGGGAAGTTCCTCCTATTGACCGCTCTAGGATCGTTGATCTGGAACGCCGCGCTTATCGGTATTGGGGCAGCGGTCGGGGCGCAATGGGAAACGATCGTGGCTTATATGGATACCTACTCGACGTTCGTATATTCGGGCGTTGCGATTCTAGGCATGGCGGTCGTCTATCTGATGATTCGTCGGAAGGCAGCGAAGGAAAGGTAACCGTCCGCGAGGATCTGAGGTGTCCCGCGTCATCTATCTAGGATGACTGCGGGGACATCTCTTTTCTTTGGCCATTGCGTTGTTCGCCGGTTACCACTAGGTTCACGCGCGAGGATCGACGCTTCTGAAATATTCCATCACAACCTCGCGAAATTCCCGCGCAGCTTGCGAAAGGTAACGGCTCCTGTGGGACAGCAAGGCGATCTCCCGTACTAAGTCGCAATCCTCTACCTGTAGATAGTGGATCTGTTCGCGCGCGTTCCGAGCCGTGCTGGGGATAAAAGCGATGCCGATCTCGGCTTCGACCAGTGCGGTTAACCTGGCGGGCTCGTCTCCTTCGTATACATAGTTCGGTGCGAATCCCGCCGCGGCGCACATGGCGTCCACGAGATCGCGAGTTCCGAAGCCTCTTTTGACCCCGACGAACCATTCGTCCTTCAGCTCCATCAATGTAACGCTGCTGCGGTTTGCCAGCCGGTGTCCATTCGGCACGGCCACGAGGATCGGATCGAGGAACACGATTTGGCAATCGATGTCCTCGCCTTGGATAGCAGGGGAAGAGAGACAGAAGTCCACCTCGCCCCGATGAAGCAGCGCAACCATTTCCTGCGTCGTCAGCATTTGCACGTGAAAGTGGACGTGGGGACGATGTTGGCGAAAAGCCCGCAAAATCGGGGGCAGCGTGCTTGCGGCGGTCGCGGCCAATTTGAGCGTGCCGTGCTCCGGACTTGCGAAGTCGCGAATCTCCTGCTTGCCCTGTTCCAGTTCGAACAACGCCCGTTCGGCGCGGCGAAGGAACCGCGTGCCGAATTCGTTCAGGCGCAGCTTCCGCCCGATACGGTCGAACAACGGGACCCCCAGATCCTCTTCCAGGCGCTGAATCGTTTTGCTCAACGACGATTGCGTCACGTGCAGAATTCGCGCCGCTTCGGTCACATGCTCCGATCGCGCGACCGCGAGAAAATAGTGCAGCTGCAGCAGCTCCATATAGATCCCTCCTCTTGCTTATTCCTTTTGATCCATCAAATCATAACATAGAATGCGTTGGAATAAATAACGGAGTTCCCTTAAGATGACATCAACACCGATTGGAGGGGGACTTATCTATGAATGCAAGCAGCAGGGGGTTGATGATAGCCGTCGGACTGGGAATCCTGCTCAACCCGTTGAATTCGTCGATGGTGTCGGTGGCGATCGCGCGGCTTCAGCAGGCGTATCGGCTCGATTATGCCGTCGTGTCCTGGGTCATATTCTCGTTCTACATCGCAAGCGCCATCGCGCAGCCGGTCATGGGCAAAGCCAGCGATTTATTCGGCCGTCGCCGGATTTTTCTGATCGGGCTTGTCGTGGCGTTCATCGCGTCGTTATTGGCGCCGATGTCTCCGAACTTCGGGTCGCTAATTTCGCTGCGGATCGTACAGTCGATCGGCACGAGCATGATGGTGGCAGTTGGCATGGCGCTTGTGCGCATCCATATTACGGAGAAGCAGGCGACCGCGTTGTCCGTCTTATCCGTCTTCTTATCCGGTGCGGCGGCGATCGGGCCGTTCTTCGGCGGGATGCTGCTGTATATCTGGGATTGGCAGGCGATCTTCGCCGTCAATCTACCATTCGCGGCGGCAAGCTTCTTCCTGGCGAGACGCTATATTCCGAAGGATGAGGTTCCGGCATCAGCCGTTCGGGGCAAGACGCTTCGTCAGTGGCTGGATCTGATCGACGCGGCGGGCATTGCGCTCTTCGCCGCGGGGCTGGTCGCGCTGCTCGTCGGCGTGCTGTCCGCCAAGTCATCCGGCCACATCTCCGTCTGGCATGCCGGCGCCGGCCTGATCGGCCTCGTGCTGCTTGCGGTATTCGTACGGCATGAGCTTCGAACGGCTTCGCCTTTCATTCCGCTTCGGGCGTTCGCGAATTATCCGGCCATGACAAGAGTCAATGTCGAGTTCTTGCTCGTTAACTTTCTGTTCTACTCGATATTCTTCGGCCTGCCGTCTTACTTGCAAACGGTACGTCACGTCAGCGAATTGCACACGGGCCTTCTCATGTTAAGTCTCGGCCTGTGCTCGCTTGTCGCATCTCCGATTGCGGGACGTTGGATCGATCGCAAGGGGCCGCGCCCAGCTTTGCTGTTATCGGCGATCCTCATGACATTCGGCTCCGTCTGGCTCGTGACCTTGAATCCGAATTCGCCTGTCATTAGCGTGTGTATCGCCTTGGCGGCTTTCGGGATTAGTAACGGCCTGAACAGCGTCGGCATGCAGGCGGCTTTGTTCGCCAGTTCGCCCAAGGCGATCATCGGCGTCGCATCCGGCCTATTCAATACGTCGCGATATCTGGGGACGATTCTGTCCTCCTTCGTAATCGGGCTCGTCATGGACGGCCAGTTCAGCTTCGCCGGCTTCCGAGCGGTCGCCATCATCTTGACGCTGACGGCGCTGATCTTGATGTGGATGAGCAGGCGACGCCGGAATATGGCGCAATTGGACAAGGCGCAAAGCGTTTGATCGAAATCGAAGCAAGAGGGGATGGATAGACATGGATTGGAACGAAATCACGACGATTGAGGAATGGGAGGCAATACGGGAACGTTCGGGCGAGCGTGGTCAGGTGGTCCTGAAACATAGCACGCTTTGTCCGGTTAGCGCGAACGCGTTAGGGGAATTCGAGCTGTACTTGCGGGACGAGCCGAATAGCGAGGTCGATTACATGCTTGTGAAGGTGATCGAGTCCCGGGCGGTGTCCAACCGGATCGTCGAAGATTTAGGCGTCAAGCACGAATCGCCGCAAATTATCTACGTCAAGAATAAAATGACCTATTGGACTGCCTCGCATTGGTCAATCACGACCGAGCATATGACGGCAGTACTGAGTTAAGCGCGTCGCGATGATTATAATTCAAGGTCATTCCATCATTGGAATGGCCTTTTTTGTTTCTTATGAGTTTATTGTGGTAGGTAAAATAACGTTATGTGAAATAAAATCGAACTCATACTGTTATATTTTACTACAACTCCTCTAATCAATGTGTTACGATTACAGAAAATCGTGACACGAATTCGCGAAAGGAGGGACTACGATGCAGCATCACGAGCTGAGCAGGTTCGGCGTCTCGATCCCGAACGACCTGCTGCAGCAATTCGACGCACAGATCAAAAACCAAGGTTACGGCAATCGGTCGGAGGCAATCCGGGATTTAATCCGCAAGTCGCTGCTGCTGCCAGAGCAATATCCGGCATCCCAATGCGTGGCAGGCACGATCGCGATGGTCTATGACCATCATGTAAGCGAGCTGCCCTTGTCGCTGATCGAGCTGCAGCATGAGCATCACCATGACATTATATCTACCATGCACATTCACCTGAATCATGAGCAGTGTTTGGAAATTCTCGTTGTCCGGGGCGAGGTGGGGCGGCTGCGTGAGCTTGGGAACCGTATTCGCGTGCTAAAGGGTGTGTTGTACGCGGAATTGGCGGTCACGCATATCGACTCGGAGCGCTATGCGCAACGACAGAACGATCATGATCATCATCACGACAACGGACGCGATCTCACCTAATCGCTCGAGCTTACATCGAGGATTCAGCCCAACTTAACCATTCGGTGTCAACGACAATGAAGACGTAGGAGTGTAGAGATGACAATCGTACCGACAAAAAGCATACCTAGACAGATCCTCCTGACGGCGCTGCTCCTCCTGCTTCCGGCCTGCTCAGCGGGGACCCATAATGAAGATGGAGCCGCCGCCGAAGCCGCCAAGCCCCAGGACGAACTCATTCTCGCGGTCGGGGGCGAGCCGGAGGGCGGCTTCGATCCGACGACGGGCTGGGGGCGTTACGGGTCGCCGCTATTTCAGAGCACGCTGCTGAAGCGCGATAGCGGCATGGCGATCGTAAACGACCTCGCAACGAAATACGCCGTAAGCGGCGATGGCCGCATATGGACGGTAGATCTGCGCGGCGATGTCCGCTTCAGCGACGGCGAGCCGCTAACTTCGGCGGATGTCGTCTATACGTTCGAGACGGCGAAGGCGAGCAGCTCCGTCGTCGATCTGACCAATCTGCAAGCGGCCGAGGCGGTGGACGCCGATACGGTCGAATTGAAGCTGGCCCAGCCGCAATCGACGTTCGTCGATGTTCTGGCGACGCTCGGCATCGTGCCGAAGCACGCGCATGGAAGCGATTATGCGGAGCATCCGATCGGATCTGGCCCGTATATGCTTCTCCAATGGGATAAGGGGCAGCAGCTGATCGTGGAGCGGAACGCGAAATACTACGGAGAGCAGCCGAAATTCGCGAAGCTGACCTTCCTCTTCCTGGGCGAAGACGCCGCCTTCGCGGCGGCAAAGGCCGGCAGCGTCGACGTCGCTTACATCCCTTCCGCATTCAGCAAGGAGCAAGTCGCCGGCATGCGGCTCGAATCGCTGCAATCCGTCGACAACCGCGGCATTATGTTCCCTTACGTTCCGGCAGGTGGCGCGACCAAGGACGGTTACCCGATCGGGAATGACGTCACGGCCGATCTCGCCATTCGCCAGGCGATCAATGTCGGCATTGACCGAGATGCGCTGGTCGAAGGTATTCTGGAAGGTCAGGGCACGCCGGCTTATACGATCGGCGACAAGCTGCCGTGGTGGAATCCGGATACCGCTATTGCAGACGGCGATACGGCCAAGGCGAAGCGGATTCTGGCTGACGGAGGCTGGAAGGATGAGGACGGGGACGGCATCGTGGAGAAGAATGGAACGAAGGCGCAATTTACGCTTCTATATCCTGCCGGCGACGTCACGCGGCAGTCGCTGGCCATCGCTTCGGCCGATATGACGCTTCAGCTCGGCATCGACGTTATGGTGGAAGGCAAGAGCTGGGACGAGATCGGCAAGCTGATGTATTCGAACGCGGTGCTGTTCGGATGGGGCAGCCTCGATCCGCTTGAGATGTACAATGTGTACAGCAGCCAATACGCCGGCGTCGACTACTTCAATCCAGGTTATTACGGCAGCGCGAAGGTGGACGGCTATATGGAGCAAGCACTGGCGGCAGTCGACGAAGATCAGGCGAACGCCTTCTGGAAGAAGGCGCAGTGGGATGGCGCGACTGGTATGAGCGGAGCCGGCGATGCGCCTTGGGCGTGGCTGGTGAACGTGAATCATCTGTATCTAGTCGACGAGAAGCTCGACATTGGCAAGCAGCCAATCCATCCGCATGGACATGGATGGCCGATCACGAGCAATATCGAGCAGTGGGCGTGGACGGAGTAATGGCAGCTCGATCCGGCATTGGCCGATTCTTCCTTCGCCAAGCGGGCAAACTCGCGCTGCTGCTTGCCGCCGCAAGCGCGATCACGTTCGCGTTAATCAGCTACTCGCCGATCGACCCGACGCAAGCTTATATCGGCGCCGACCTGCTGCGAGTAGGCGCCGAGCAGCGGGCTGCAATCGCCTCGTATTGGGGGCTTGACGATCCGCCGCTTCAACGGTATCTGGCCTGGCTGGCTTCGCTGCTGCATGGCGACTTCGGCACCTCGATGATTCATCGGACGCCGGTCAGCGAGGTGATCGCCGATCGCTTCCTAAGCTCCATCGCCTTGATGATGATCGCCTGGATCCTCTCCGGCCTGTTTGGCTTCGCCGCCGGGGTCGTCGCCGCGATGCACAGAGAGACGTGGCTGGACCGTGCGATTAGGTGGTACTGCTACATGTTATCGTCCACGCCTACCTTCTGGGCAGGTTTGCTGCTGCTTATCGTCTTTACGGTATGGCTCCCGATCTTACCGGTCGGATTAGGAGCGCCGGCCGGCGTATTGGTCGAGGACGTGACCTGGCTGGACCGTGCGCGCCATATGATTCTGCCGGCTATAACGCTATCCGTCACGGGCTTATCGAATATTGCGCTCCATACGAGAGCGAAGCTGATCGACGTGCTCGGCAGCGAATACGTCTTGTTCGCCAGAGCCAAAGGGGAAGAGGGGTTCCTTCTGTTTCGCCGTCATGGGCTGCGAAACATTTTGCTTCCCGCGATCACGCTGCAGTTCGCCTCGTTCAGCGAGCTGTTCGGCGGCGCCGTGCTGGTCGAGCAGATTTTCTCTTATCCCGGACTGGGCAAGGCGACGGTAGAGGCGAGCACAAGAGGCGATGTCCCGCTCCTCCTTGGAATCGTGCTGTTCAGCGCGATGTTCGTCTTTGCCGGCAATTTGCTGGCGGAGCTCATCTATCGGCGGGTAGATCCACGCATTAGAGAGGGGCGCTCCGAATGAATCTGCGAACAAGAACGCTTATCTATGCGGCGATGGCGCTCGTCCTGCTGCTGCTCCCCTTGGCGCTATCGCCTGTGCTTGGCGGCGATAGGCTGGCTACGCACTTGATTGATCGGAACGAACCGCCTTCCTGGCGTCATCCGTTCGGGACCGATTGGCTCGGGCGAGACATGTTCGCGCGGTCGATGAAGGGGCTGACGCTGAGCCTTGGCGTCGGTCTTACCGCCGCGCTGGCAAGCGGATTTATCGCGGGGGCGCTGGGCCTGATGGCCGCCACGATGGGCAAGGCCGCAGACCGGTTCATCACCTGGCTGATCGACTTGTTCCTAAGCGTGCCGCATCTCGTGCTGCTGCTCCTGATCGCCTTCGTGACGGGCGGGGGCGCGAAGGGCGTCATCCTTGCCGTCGGTCTCACGCACTGGCCTAGCCTGGCGAGGCTGATCCGGGCGGAGATCCTGCAGCTGAAGCACAGCGAATTCGTCCTGATCTCCAAGCATATGGGGAGGTCTCGGATGTGGATCGCCACCCGGCATTTGCTGCCGCATCTGTGGCCGCAATTTATCGTTGGCACGCTGCTGCTGTTTCCGCACGCCATTCTGCATGAGGCCGCGATTACGTTTCTTGGCATGGGACTATCTCCTCACCAGCCAGCGATCGGCATTATACTGTCGGAGTCGATGCGGTATTTGTCAACCGGGATGTGGTGGCTGGCCTTCTTCCCTGGTCTATGTTTGGTCATGCTTGTCCGTTCGTTCGACGTGCTGGCGAGAAGCTTGCACGCGCTCATTGATCCTGGCCGTTCGCAGGAGTAGAAAAAAGGAGGTGCGCCACACGATGGCATTGTTGGAAGTAAGAGAACTATCCGTGACGTTCACGCAATACGACAGAGGGCTTCGCCGGAAGAAGGTGCCGGTGATCCGGGACCTCTCTCTATCTGTGGAGAGGGGGGAGATCGTCGCGGTGGTCGGCGCCAGCGGATCGGGCAAAAGCCTGCTCGCCCACGCCATTCTCGGCATCCTGCCGCGCAACGCGGCGGTCGAAGGCTATATGGAATTCGACGGGCAGCCGCTTACGGCATCGACGATCCGCAAGCTCAGAGGCAGACGGATCGCCTTCGTTCCGCAATCCGTACAGTCGCTCGATCCGCTTATGCGCGTCGGTCGGCAGGTGCAGCAGGCGGTAAGAGCAGGCGATCCGGCCGAGGAGCAGCGGCAAGCGTTCGCGCGGTACGGTCTCGCGCCGCAGACGGCGAAGCGATATCCGTTCCAGCTGTCGGGCGGAATGGCCAGACGCGTCCTTGTCTCCATCGCGACGGTGAGCGGCGCGGAGCTGCTCATCGCGGACGAACCGACGCCCGGCATGGACCCGTTGGTGGTGCAAGAGACGCTGCGGGCGTTCAAGTCGTTCGCGGAGAGCGGCACGGCCATCGTCTTCATCACGCATGATCTGGAAGCTGCGCTGTCGATTGCCGACAAGGTGGCGGTCTTTCATGCAGGGTCGTCGCTGGAGGTGGCTCGGGCGGCGGACTTCGAGGGAGCAGGCGAGCGGTTGCGCCACCCTTACTCGCGGGCGTTGTGGCTTGCGCTTCCCCAGAATGGATTCGTTGTCCCGGCCGGGGAACCGAGCGATCTTCCCGTGGCGGCCGATGGCTGTCTTCACGCGAGTCACTGCGCCATGGCTGCTGTTGAATGCAGCAAGGCCGCGCCGAAGCCGCGCGTATTACGCGATGGAATGGTGAGGTGCTATCATGCGACTTGAAGCGCGTAACGTAAGCAAGCGCTACGGCCGGGAATCCTGGCTGTTCCGGCAGGCGAGCGCATCCGTGAACGCGGGAGAAGTCGTCGGCTTGCTCGGGCCGAGCGGTTGCGGCAAGTCGACCTTCTGCCGCATTATGGCCGGCTACGATCAAGGCGCCGAAGGCGAGGTGCTGCTGGGCGGCGCGCCGCTGCCGAAGTCCGGTTACCGGCCGGTCCAGCTCATCTTCCAGCATCCGGAGCGGGCCGTCAACCCGCGCTGGAAGGCCGACGCCATCGTGAGCGAGGGCTGGCGGCCGGACGAAGCGATGCTGGAGTCGCTCGAGATTAGGCGCGAATGGCTGAATCGCTGGCCGTCCGAGCTGTCGGGCGGCGAGCTGCAGCGCTTGTGCATCGCCCGCGCGCTAGCGCCGCAGACCCGGTTCCTGCTCGCCGACGAGATGACCGCGATGCTGGATGCGATCACGCAGGCGAGAATATGGCGGACGGTGCTTGACCTGGCGGCCGAGAGGCAAATGGGGTTGTTGGTCGTCAGCCATGACCGCCATCTGATCGATCGGATCTGCACGCGCGTAATCGATTTTCGTCAACAACTCGGGCCAGAACGATGAAGGCGCTGTAAAGTTATGGTATTATTAGGCTTGTATAGCGTCCCGCTAGCTTACCAAATTAGGCCAGTGGACGCCGGCGAGGAGGGGACATTATGAAAGACAATAACTACTATGGCACGTTCATCGAAGTAGCCGAGGACTGCCCCGTAGCGGCTGCCGAGATACCTGCTTCCAAAGGGGAATCGAAGACGGTGCCGTTGATGCAGTATGAGATGATCGCGAATCATCCCTACCGGTATACGCAGGAAGACGTGCTATTCGAAGTGTTCGCCGATCGGAGCGAGATTCCCGAAGATCAAAGACAAGCCGCGCGCGAGAAGTTCTTCTCCAAAGGGCAGCCGTGTCTTCGCGCCTCTTCGCTCGGCAAGCGTTACGGATGGGGCATCCATCACGATGCCGAGGGCAAGATGGCTCTTTATGCCGTCGAGTCGGCAGATTATCAGGCCTTCCTTGCCGACGACGCGATCAAGAAAGTCAAGGCCATGCGTTCCAAGCGAGTCTGAAGGAGCGGGCGCCTCTAGGAGCAGCATGCGAATCGCGGCTGTTCTTTTTTTCGTCCGATCGGAGTTGTATAGTTCCGCGGCGTGTTACAATGTAGCGATACGATCGAACACCGGCCGTTGCAGAGGCTTAGGGGGATATCGAAGATGTCGAAGCGAATATTGCTCGCGGAGGATGACCACGAAATCAGCCAATTGATCGAGAGTCATCTGAGGCAGGAGAATTACACGGTATATGCCGCGCACGACGGCGAGGAAGCTGCGGCGTTATTCGAGCGGGAGCCGTTCGATTTGATTTTGCTCGATCTAATGCTCCCCAAGCTGAGCGGCATGGAGCTGCTCAAGCGAATCCGGGAGACGAGCGTCGTCCCCGTCTTGGTCATTTCGGCGAAAGGCAGCGATCTCGATAAGGCGCTAGGCCTTGGCTTCGGCGCGGATGATTATGTAAGCAAGCCGTTCTCGATGATCGAATTAACGGCCAGAGTGCAGGCGGCCATTCGAAGAGCGACGCAATATATCCAACCGGAGAGCAGTCCGGCTGCTCCGCCCGTCATGTCCTTCAAGGACCTCACCCTGGATCTACATACCTTCTCCGCGAACGTCAAAGGCAAGCGCGTACAGCTCACCGCCAAGGAATTTCATATTCTGAAGCTGTTTCTCAGTCATCGGAATCGGGTGTTCACGAAGGAACAAATCTACCAGCTGGTCTGGGAAGACGACTATTACGGGAACGAGAACGTCATCAATGTCCATATCCGGAGACTGCGGGAGAAGATCGAGGACGATCCGTCCAGCCCGCAGTACATTCGCACGATATGGGGAATAGGCTATAAGATGGGTGAGTAGGCCATGGTCCTAATTTTATCGATAATCATTGGCGTTATGGCGGTTATAATTGGCTGGCAGCTCTACTCGAAGCAGAGAATTGCCCGGAATATACACGAGATTACGGCGAAGATCGCCGACATCATCGCGCACGAGACGGCCGAGAAGGTGCTCGTGCCAACGGGCGAAGAGGCCGTCAGAGAGCTGCTTGTGCAAGTTAACCGCCTGCTGGACTACAATCAGAAGGTCATTGCCGATTATGCCAAAGCGAAGGATAGCCAGCGCAAGATGATCGCTAACATGTCCCATGACTTGAAGACGCCGCTGACCGTCATTCTGGGCTATGCGGAGAAATTAATGCGGGAGCAGGCGCTGAACGGGGAAGAGGAGAAGCAGGTCATGCAGCGGTTGAACGACAAGGTGAACGGCTTGATCGCCCTGCTCAACCAGTTTTTCGACCTGGTCAAACTCGAGTCGGAGGATTACGACATTCCGCTTGGCAAAGTATCGCTTAGCGAGGTGTGCCGGCAAAGCGTGCTTGAATTCTATGAGTTGCTATCGTCCCGCAACGTGCGGGTGGAGCTGGACATTCCCGAGCGCCCCTTCTACATACTCGGGAACGAGCAGGCGCTTCATCGCGTCTTAAGCAATTTGATTTCCAATTCCGTCCGGTACGGAAGCGACGGCGGCGTA
This sequence comes from Paenibacillus aurantiacus, assembly GCF_042431225.1. Classification (NCBI taxonomy): domain Bacteria; kingdom Bacillati; phylum Bacillota; class Bacilli; order Caryophanales; family Paenibacillaceae; genus Paenibacillus; species Paenibacillus aurantiacus. Next base: position 13,582 of record NZ_JBHMDO010000028.1, read on the forward strand.
TTCGGACTAACGGTGCGGGAAGAAGGGGATGCCGTCGCGGTGGACGTATGGGACCGGGGCAAAGGGATTGCGGAGATCCATCAGGAACGCGTATTCGAGCGGCTCTATACGTTGGACGATGCCCGGAACCCGCATTTCCAAGGTAGCGGGCTGGGTCTCAGTATCACCAAGCGGCTGACGGAGGAGATGAAAGGGACGATTCATCTGAGCAGCTCGCCGTACGAGAGAACGACCTTCACCTGCAGGTTCAAGCCTATAACCTACTAGATTTGCCCTCAAGAGACGTTCGGCTTCTGCTGATCGTCTTTTTTATTGCTTTGTAAAAGCAACGTAAAGCGTGTCCGCCGATCGGACGAAAGCGAAGGTCAGCACGCAGCAGCATCAAGCGCACGACGCCATCAGGATACCACCCAAGGCAAAACGTAACTAACGAAGCTCGAACGAAAGCCTGGTCCAACGGACAAATGCGGCTCACCCCGAAAGGACACATCGAAGACGGCCGCGAATCGAGTCACGTTAATCTATAAACGTAAAGCGTGTCCGCCGAGCGGACGAAAGCGAAGGTCAGCACGCAGCAGCATCAAGCGCACACCGCCATCAGGATACCACCCAAGGCAAATCGTAACGAACGAAGCTCGAAAAATAGCCAGTCCAAAGGACTAGCGGGCTCACCCCGAAAGGACACATCGAAGACGACCGTGAATCGAGTGACGCTACTTAGCGGTGTCCAGAGGGTGCTAACCCTCTGGTTCCCCTCCTAAGGAGGGGGAAGGGGCGAGGGGATTAAACTTAAGAAACAAGTAAGGAACGAGAAAGAAAAAACTCGATTCTCCGGTCTATGATAAAAGTAACAAAACAAGCGACGCGAATCGCGAGGAGGTAAGCTATAATGCATGCGATCATTCGAACGCACGATTTGACCAAAACGGCTAAAGGAAGAACCATCGTATCGAACGTCAATCTAAGCGTTAAGAAAGGAGAAATCTACGGCCTGCTCGGACCGAACGGCGCGGGGAAAACGACGATCATGAAAATGCTCACCGGTCTGATCATCCCGACCTCGGGCGAGATTGCGCTGTTCGGCAAGAAGCTCGCCGAAACCTCCAAGGAGGGCTTGAAGCGCGTCGGGAGCATTATCGAGTATCCGATCTTCTTCGAACAGCTCACGGCGATGGAGAATTTGAGCATCCACTGCGAATACTTGGGCTTCTATGACAAGCGGGCCATTCATCAAGCGCTGGATCTGGTCCAGCTCCGAGGCATCGAGAATAAGCGGGTGAAGGAGTTCTCGCTCGGCATGAAGCAGCGCCTCGGGATCGCGCGGGCCGCGATTACGAAGCCGGAGCTGATCGTGCTGGATGAACCGACCAACGGCTTGGATCCGATCGGGATCAAGGATATGCGGGATTTGATCCGGACGCTCAACAAGGAATACGGCATTACGTTTCTCATCTCCAGCCATATATTGGGGGAGATCGAGCAGGTGGCGGACCGAATCGGCGTCGTTCGGCAGGGGCGACTGGTCGACGAAGTATCCTTGGCGGACATCCGGCAGCAGCGGACCGATTACATTGAGCTGGTGACGTCGAACCTACAGCGCTCCGCCTTTCTGCTCGAGCATGAACTTCATATCGCCAATCTCAAAATCATCGGGGACAAGAAAATTCGTGTCTACGATGCGGAAGTATCGACCGGCCAAATATCGAAACTGTTGATCTCGCAAGATATTGACATCGAAGAGATCCAGAAGCATACCAGCACGCTGGAAGATTACTTCTACCACCAAATGCAAGGGGGAGAATAGGATGGCGAAATGGATTGAACTCGAGTGGAGAAAGCTGCAGACGAAAAAAGTGATAGGCGAGGCGGTCGTGTATTGGGTCATTCTGATGTTTTTGCCGGTGGTCTTCCTCCGATCCGATTTTGCCAGCGCGACAGGCGTCTCCATCGGCGAAAGTTACGCATCGGCGATGGATCTCATGCTGCCGATCCAGATGGGGTTCCTGTTGTTCGGGGCGTCGCTGATCAACCATGTGTTCATCGAGGAGTACAAAAATCGGACGATGGCGCTGTCCTTCGGCTATCCGCTCAGCCGTCGCAAGCTGGTAGTGGCGAAGGTGCTGTTTATCGCGCTGGCGGTGTTCTTCTGCACGATCGTGTCTTTCGTACTGGCAGGCATTACGACCTATGGCTTCGATCTGGCGCTCGATATTATTGAAGGGACGCCGACGGCGGCGGATTTCGCGAATTATGCCGTCCGGACGATCATCCATTCCGCCGAAGTCGCGCTTGCCTCGCTGATCCCGCTCTTCTTCTTCGGGCTGTGGAGGCGGGCGGTTATCATGACGGTCGTCTGCGCAATTTCCCTCATGCAGCTGCCTAATGTCCTCGCTATGTTCGGTATCGCGTTTAATCCCGATTTGCTCTATGCGGTCCTAAGTCTCGTAGGTCTTGCGAGCGTCTATTTATCCGTGAGATTTGTGAACAAGGTAGGGGATCTGTAGACGGGGGGCGGATTTTTAAACATTCTTTATACAGCCCCCGGTTGTATATCTGCTTTAATAGAGAGAGCAACCTTGCTGCCGGCAAGCATGGAAGCGTGCAGCGCTGCCGGCAGGATGGTCACAGGGGGAATGTATATTGTCATGACCCGCACCCGGAACCGGATTTATACGATAAGCCTCGCCTCTCTCTCGCTGCTGCTCTTCGCGATCCTATGTCTGCTAATGACGTGGAATAAGCTCGGCGACGAGTACGCAGGGACGGACGAATCTCATTTGCTCCATCAGATGGGCGGCTGGCAAATACATGTTGGCGATCTGGAGCCTTCGGCAAGCGTATTGGCATCGTCGGAAGACTGGGCAGCCTTCCGCGGCGGCGATTCCATGCTGGATGGATACCAGGGCTATTACTGGCTTCGCTTCCGGCTGCCTGAGCAGCTGCGAGACGAGCCGAATCTTTATGTGCAAGGGTTCAAGCACGTGGAGCTATACGCCTGGTCTGGACAGATCTATGGTTACAATATGGACCGCGGCATCAGCCTGATAACCAAGGAGCTTCGTTGGGGGATCGCCGATTTGAAGCCGGAAGACTATGGCCATTATCTCTACACGCGCGTCTACCAAGCTGGCGGCACCCCCGCCGACGGCTTCTATCGCGTTGGGCGGACGGAGAGCTTTTTAACGCAGATGCTGCTGAACGATTCGTTTCGCTTCATGTCCTGCATCGTCGGACTCGTGGCGGGGATGATGGCATTCGTGCTGTACGCCCTGAACAGGAAGGATCCGATCTACCTGCATTTCGCGTTGTTCACCGTGTGCGCCGCCTATGGCAGCATCATCCGCGCCGCGTCCTTGCAGCTGTTCGCCGATATCCCGCCGCTGGTCTATATTCAGAATGCCGCGCTTCCCGCGGGTACGGGCGCTTTGCTCGGCTTCCTCGGCGAGACCGTCGCTGGCGGATGGCGGACATGGTTCCGACGTCTGTCGGCCGCCTATTATGGCTTTACTGTTATCGTAATAGCCGCTGCGTTCACCGACGATGGGCTTTACCATAGGCTGGTCGAGCAGCTCTTCGCCTTGACGGCCGTTCCGCTCGTTCTGTTCATCCTGCTGGGGCTCGTCCGATCCGGTCTTCAAGAGAATAGGCTGGAGACGCGGCTCGTTATGACTGGCATCTGGCTGCTTGGCATTTTTATGGCCGTGCACGATATCGAATTGAACTATTATTCGATTACTTCGCGGCTGTTCGAGCCTTATCCGGTCTTTGCCGGCCTCTTCAAGGAAGCGTTCGTGCAGCTGGCCGTTCTCGGCTTCGTCCTATGCCTTGCGGCGGTTCTGTTCGTCCGGTACGCGAAGACGCACCGGCAAGTCAGGCGATATGCAATCGAGCTCGCCTTGAAGAACGACCAACTGGAGACGATCAACGCGCAGCGGGCGGAAGAGCTCCGACAGCGGACGGAGGAGCTGCAGGAGGCGATTCAAGTCGCGCTCGATACGGTGGAAGAGATCGTCGCCTTAGAAGAGCGCAATCGGATCGCGGACGAGATGCACGATACCGTCGGTCATACGCTGCCGGCGACCATCATGCAGATGGAAGTAACCAAGAAGTTGTTCCACACCGACCGGGACGCGGCCATGCAGCGGCTCGCGGCGGCGCAGGATCTGGTTCGCAGCGGACTGGATCAGGTTCGCTCCTCCGTTCGCCTCATGAAAGACGAAGCGCCCGCGCATGATCTGCGCGACGCCATGATCGTACTTATGAGGAATACGACCCAGGCGACGCAGGTCGACATCCAGTATCGTATTGATCCGCTGCCCCAGCTTCCGCCCATCTTCGGCAAGGTGCTGTACTACGCGCTGCTTGAAGGGCTGACGAACGGCATGCGCCATGGGCGCGGCACGCGGTTCAACTGCGAGCTGACCGTCGGCGAAGACGCGCTGACCTTGCTGCTTCAGAACAACGGCTTGCCGTACGACAATGCCTCTTATGGATTCGGCTTGACGGCCATGAACGAACGGGTACAGCTCGCGGGCGGCTCGCTGCATGTCTCCCAGAGCGAGGAGTGGGGCTGCGAGCTTCGGGTTCAGCTGCCGCTGGCGTCAACCCGAGGAGATTTATAGGAGGGGATTCGATATGCTTGAAGGATCTGAACAAAATTTGACTTATTATTCGCTCATCCGGGTGTTGGTTCGCTTATATGGCGTCTTTTATGTGTTCTTTGGGATTGGCGATTTATTGGGCTTCATCGTTTCTCTAGGCAGTATCCGAGAGGGGGTACTAGGCGAATTTCTTGGTGACTATGACGCGGTGTTTTGGCTGCTCAATAAGGATAATCTGGATGGCACATTTGATTCGATTATCGGGATTGCGCTATTTGCATATGCCGGTAAGTTAGCTGGCTGGATTGCACCGGATAGATCGCGATTCATTCAATTCCAAGCTTCGGAGCTGCAGTCGATTGTCCTTGCCGTCGCGCGATTCTATCTAATGACCTGGGCGGCCCATTTCATCGGTTTGACGCTTACGTCTGTCTTGCTAATGGCAATACGATATGTGAGCAGCGAAATGGAGTTCGTAGAAGTTCTCGTGCTGCTGCTGCCTGTGTTTTGGTTGATTGGTCTGTATATCCTCGATCGCAATTTGGGGCGTATCATTAGATTTGCTTTACGAACTAGCCGGTTTGATGCGGTATAAGCAAAGTAAACGAAGCCATGCGTGGATGCGGGCTTCGTTTTTTATTTATTCGACAAAAGCACCCCTATCCCATAGGAAACCGGAACTACAGTTCATATTCGATAATACGTATGCCTGCCGCCGTTTCGCACAGGACCTTGGTCATGAGTTAGCCCCCGACAGAGTTAGGCCTCTTCATGGACCGCGTATTCTCGTATACTGGGAATGTTTATTTTAGGGAAAGTAGGCGTTATGGTTGAGCAAAATACGTGTATTGTTGGTGGAGGACGATCTGGTCTGGCAGCAGGGGCTGTCGGCGTTCCTGAACGCCGAGCCCGACATTGAGGTTGTGGCCGTGGCCGGCACGAAGGAGGAGGCGCTCGAACGGTTCCGGTCCGCCGGGCCGGATGTCGTTCTCATGGACATTAACCTGTCGGATAACCGGTTGGACGGTCTGGAGGCGGCCAAAGAGATATTGCGCGTCGAAGGACGAACCACGAGCGTGATCATGGTCACCTCGCTGGAAGAGAAGGGGCTTGTGCTTCAATCGTTCCAGAGCGGGGCCGCGAATTTCATTAGCAAGACCAGCTACAGGGATATCGCCCAGGCGATCCGGGACGCGCGTGCGAACCGAAGCGGGATTCATCCCGATGCCGCCGCGTCGATCCGCCGGGAACTCCGGCTCATGGCGCTGACCCCCTCCGAGCGGGAGTTGTATGACCTACGCGAACAGGGGCTGAGCAAGACCCAAATTTCCGGCAAGCTGAACAAGTCGGTGAACACGATCAAATCGCAATGGAAAAGCATCAAGCAGAAGCTCTTCGACCCGAACTAACCTCCTCCTGCGCATCCCCGGCATAACCCGCCGAAGTCTTCGCATCGCTTGCAAGCGACCGCCGCCCGATAGGGGTGAAGAAAGTTCATCCTACCCTGCACGCCAAATCGTCATTATAATCCGAATTGTGGTTGATGAGCCACGCCAACCTTGCTAAAGGAGGTGAAGCCATCATGATCAAAAAAGTGAAAAGCGTGAAACGCGAAATCGTTGTCTGCTGCTGCTCCTGCTGCTATTGCCACTAATCTACACTCCCCGTAATCATCCGCATCACGAACCTTCATGAACGATTGGCCCGGGAGCCTTGCCAGGTTTGAATGCCGTGCAAGGCTCCAACAACGAACTTCCCCCCAATTAAACGCATAAGGCCAGGTGATCGAATCCGATGTCTTTGGCAGAAATTCAACGCATGATGCTGAAGGTGACCATCTCCCCCGATCTGTCTGACGAGCTATTCGTCCGTCCCGAAGCAGCGGGAGAGCGGTTCGGACTGGAAGAGGAGGAGCTTCGCGCCGCCCGTCAGTTGCCCCGCAAGGTTATTGAATCGTTCCAATATGCCGTCGCGCACAAGCGGCTGAGCAAATCCGCGCTCCCGTTCGTCCGGCGGACGCTATCGCTGCTAACGTATGAGCAGACGAAGCGGCTGACGCGGGATTTCCTGCGCGGGCGCGACATGCACCAGAATGAATGGGCTGGGCAGCTTACGGCTTTCCTCGATTTCGCGGCCGCTCAAGCGGAGCCGGCGCGCGCGCGTCTCTTCGCCGATATTACCTCCTTCGAGAAATGGATGTATACCTGCGCGACTTCCCCCGCACCTCCGCAGTCTAATCAGGCAGGCTACAGCGTTGCCCCGCACGTTCACTTTCGCGCTTTCCCTTACCCCTCGGAGCTCATCATCGAAGAACGCCTCGATCCGGAGCTGCTGGAGCAGCATTGCGGTCAGACCGGTTACGTGCTATGTTGTCCCGACAGCGGCAAAATCGACCTCTACGAAATCGACCAAGCCTGTTTCGAATTGCTATTGTCGTGCCGCGAGCCGGTACCGATGGAGGCGCTGTCCGCGACCGCGGATCGGATCGTCCGCGCCTACGCGATGGATAAAGAACCGCAAGAGCTTATTAGCGAACTGCTTGAGATGAATATCATCGTATCGACCGAAGGAGAGGATGAATAATGGTAAAAGGAGTCGGCGTCGGCTTTCGTTTGGATTTCGTCGGCCAAGAGGAGCTGGTGCGCCAGCATGTCGATTTTCTTGAATACAGCCAGAAGCGGGCGCTCGAAGCGGTGAAGCAGGAGCTCGGACCGTTCATCGGCCAAATTCCGATCGTGGTGCACAGCTTGAACCTGTCGCTCGGCTCGATCGAAGCGCCTGCCGATTACCGGGTGGAGGCGCTCAAGCAGACGGCGGATCTCGTCGATGCTCCCTGGGTGAGCGAGCACCTGTCGTACAGCCGGTCCGGCGACATGGAGATCGACAACTTCATCGCCCTTCCGTACACGGATGAAGCGATCGAGATCGTCACCGGCCATATCGTCGCGCTGAAGCGAACGCTCGGGCGGCCGATTTTGCTTGAGAACGTGACGCATTCGTTCGTATGGCCGGGCAGCGTCTATACCGAAGGCGAATTCATCCGGCGCGTCCTCGAGAAAGCCGACTGTGGTCTGCTGCTCGACGTGACGAACCTGTTCCTGAACGCGGAGACGATCGGTTATGACCCGCTTGCCTTTCTGAACGCGCTGCCGAAGGACCGCGTCCTGCAGCTGCACGTGGCCGGCCATACCGAGCAGAACGGCGAGCTGTACGACTCCCATGTGGGCGGTATCGATCCGAAGGTGCTCGCGTTGACCGAATGGGTCATGAATAACACATCGTGCGACGCGATCACGATCGAGCGCGACACCGACATGGAGAGCTTCGAGGACGTCCTGCAGGACTTGAATCTGTGCCGAGCCATATACAACAAATACCGGAACGCTTCCGCTCCGGCCATCTAACCCGTTCGCCTGCCCGGCGCACGGGTTTTCTTTTTGGCTCAAGGCGGAGTCGGCGTCAATTGAACGACTCGGCGGCGCCGGAGAGATGCATTTTGCGAAATCTAGCCATGATTTCTTTGCTAATTATGGTGGTGTTACGGCCGAGAGAAGTCGGATAACATGGGAAGCATACGGCATGATACGCTACGCGATTATCGGCTAATCATTCAGAGGTGAAGAGATGAAATACGTCAACCCGGTTATTAAAGGCTTCTATCCGGACCCCAGCGTATGCAAGGTGAAGGACACCTATTACTTGGTCTGCAGCTCCATGCAGTATTTCCCGGGCGTGCCCCTATTCGAGAGCAAGGATCTGATCAATTGGACGCAGATCGGTCATTGCCTGACTCGGGCTAGCCAGATTCAGCTGGAAGGCGTGAACAGCTCGGGCGGCGTATTCGCCCCGACGATCCGCCATCATGACGGCCGGTTCTACATGACGACCACCAACGATGCGACGCGGCAAAATTTCTACGTCTGGACCGATGATGTTTATGGCGAGTGGTCCGAGCCGGTCTATGTGGACCAGGGCGGCATCGATCCCGACTTATTCTTCGAAGGCGGCAGCGCGTATTTCATGAGCAACGGGACGGACGATGAAGGCATCGGCGGGATCGTGCAGTGCCGAATCGACATCGAGACCGGACGGAAGCTGACGCCGAGCCGATCGATTTGGCAGGGGACGGGCGGACGTTATCTTGAAGCGCCGCATCTGTACAACATCAATGGCTGGTATTATTTGCTGGCGGCGGAGGGCGGAACCGAATTCGGCCATATGGCCACTTACGCCCGCAGCGCTTCGCCCGAGGGGCCGTTCGAAGCGTATCCGCATAACCCGGTCTTGACCAACCGGAATCTGGGCGGCTACGAAGTGCAGGCCGTCGGTCACGGCGACTTGATTCAAGACGAAGGCGGCCATTGGTGGCTGCTCCATCTCGGCTTCCGCCAGATCGGACAGTGGATTGCTTACCATCATCTGGGACGCGAGGTGTTCCTCACGCCGGTCACCTTCGGGGAAGACGGCTGGTTCACGGCCGGGCATCAAGGCACTACGCTGTCGAGCTTCGAGACCGACCGGATTCCGGACGGCATCGTACAGCAGGAGAAGAAGCGCTATACATTCGCGAATACGGACTGGAACCTGGATTGGTGCTATCTTCGCCATCCCCATCGGGATAACTACGCGCTGGAGAACGACAAGTTAACCTTAACGGGAACGGCGATTACGCTCGATCAGCCGGAATCGCCCACGTTCCTTGGCTTGCGCCAGCGCGATTTCCACGCGGTTATGGCCTGCGACGTGTCGTTGACGACCGCCGGCGAGGCGGGCATAACGATCTACATGGACGAGCACCATCATTATGAGCTCGCCATTCGCCAAGGGGATCAAGATTATGAAGTCATCGAGCGCTTGAACGTCGGCGATCTGAAGAGCGTCGAGAACACGGTCGGAATCGGGCAGGCATCGTCGGCCACCTTGGTGATCGAAGCGAGCCCCACCCGCTATACGTTCATGCTTCGCGCGAACGGGGAAGACATTCGCCTGGGCACCGCCCAAACGAAATACCTCTCCTCCGAAGTTGCGGGCGGGTTCACGGGCGTGATCATCGGCTTATATGCGAGCGGCGAAGGCGTTCGTGCAGAATTCTCGAATTTCAGCTGCGAGTATGCTTGATCGTCGTCTAACACGCGATCCGCAAGGCCCCCGTTCGGGGGCTTTTTTGCCATGTCCGAATTTGCCATGTACGCCTAGCCGATGACAAATTCCATGACAACTCCCGTTACAACAGGCGATGATCGCACGTGGTATCATCCTCTTAGAGAAGTCTATCTTGGGAGGGCACATCATGGTTCGGATTCAAGATCTATTGAGGAAGCAAGAAGAAGAGGGGTTCGTGGGGAGATCTCGCGAGCTGGCGATTCTGCGCAGAGAGCTGGCAGAGGATAATGACAACTGGCGGCTTGTGCATCTATATGGACTAGGCGGTATCGGGAAGACGAGTCTGCTGCGGAGGCTGGTTCGCGACATGAACGTCGCGTCGGTTACGTTGAATGGGGAGGATTGCCGATCGCTTGAGCAATTCCTGTCGCGCTTACGCGCGAGGTTAATTGAACAAGGATGGGCGCCACCTCCGTCTCCAGCGGCAGACGAGGCAGCCGCTATGGCTGATTATTTGAACGAGGAGGCCGCATCCCGGCAAGGACTTGTCGTAATCGTGGACGACTTTGAAGCATGCCGTCCGATCGAGTCTTGGCTGCGCGATCAGTGGTTCCCGATGCTCGCCGTACACGTAAGGGTCTGCACGGCAAGCCGTTATCCGCTGGGCGATTCTTGGCTGCTGGCGCCGGGCTGGACCGGACTTGTATATCACCTTCGGCTCGGTTCTCTAAGCAGGCGCGCCGTCGACCGCTATGCGGAAGTGCGCGGTATCGCGGATCGCGGCGCGCGCGACGCGATCGATCGGTTCGCCAAGGGGATGCCGCTGGCGATGACGCTGGCGTGCGACGCCATGCTGCAATACGGTCCGGGTGTGCTGCGAGAAGGCTCCGTGCACAGACAGATGATTCACTCCTTGTGCGTGATGCTCCTGCAAGACATCGAGGGTCCCTTCGAACGTCAGCTGTTGGATGCGGCTTCCGTCTTCTGGCGCTTCGATCAGGAGCTGCTGGAAAAGGCGACGGGGCAGGCCGTGACCGACGAATCGTTCCGAAAGTTGTGTGGCCTGCCGTTCATCGTTCTATCGGATGAAGGGGGCTGGAGCGTCGTCGATGCCATGCGGGAATGGATTCGGACGGATTTGCGCAACCGCACCCCGGACGCTTACGAGCTGTTCCGGCGCAGAGCGCTGCTCATTCTGCAAGGGAGGCTGGCTGCGGCGCCTGCGGATCAGAAGCGAAGGCTGATCGTCGAGCTGCTCGACCTCCACGAGAACGAGCTGCTGCGCAGTTATGGTTTTCGCGGACAAGGCGAACGCTTCAAGGCGGAGGTTCGGCAGGCGAGAGAGGCCGATATTCCGGTCTTGGAGAACATGTATCGGGAGTGGACCTGCACCATTCCGCCATATTTGCCGGACGATACGCATCAGGAAGCTTATATTCGCAAGGTATGGGAAGCAGAACCTTCTTCCTTTACCGTGTTTGAAGCGGAAGGAAGGCTGGCAGCCTTCTATGCCTTGGTCCCGCTAACCCCGAGAGCACGATCGGTTTTCGAAGACAACCCCGTATTAAGCGCCTATGTCAAGGCGTCCCCGCCGCAAGACGATGAATACCTCATCTGGCTCGGCTGCACGCTCCCGGATTTCGACCCCTCCGCGTTCGGGTATCTCCTGCGCCGCTTGTTCTCGGAACTGGCCGGCAAACTCGTCGTAACGCTCACCCCTCTCCCTTACTTCGCGGATATGTACGCGTCGATTGGCTTTAAGCGCCTTCCATGGGCAGATTCCCGTTATACGGAAGGAACGCTGATGGAGGCATACAGGCTTGATTTGCGCAATAAGGACCTCTCCGAACCGCTTACCGTTCGGCTATTCCCGAATGCCCCGCAAGAGTCCGTCTCTGTCCAAGAAGCCGCGTCGCTGCTAAAGAAAGCGTTGAGCGGATCGCCTGCGCTCGAACACGACGCTCATTTGCTCCGCGCGCTGCGTGAATCGGGCATGTTCAAGCAGCCGGCGATGCTGGATGCTTCCCCGGTTGCCTCGATTCGGCTGGCCGTATCGGAATGCCTGGCGAAGCTTGGCGAAGGGTCCGAGGAAGAACAGCTGCAGGCGCAGGCGATACGGCTCTCCTATATTCAGCGCATCGGGACGCATGAAGTGGTCGCTGCCCGGCTGCGGCTTTCCCAAAGCACCTATTACCGGTATCTCAAGAAGGGCTTCGAACGCGTCGCCCAAGCCTTGATGCGCGAATAGAAAAGGGCCGCCCCCGTTGTAGATGGCGTCTACGACCGGAAGCAGCCCCCTGCCTGATGCTTATCTTAGAAAATAACCCCAGTACGCGAACTCCAGACACTCCCCGAAGCTCGAGCACTGATAATATTCCGACGACGTTTGAGGCTGCCGGGGCTGGGCGCTGGAGACGCCTGCCGATACGGTGCTGATCGTGAGCATGAGCGCGAACGTAGCCAATAATTTAGGACTGCGCAGTAATTTCATTGGATTCTCCTCCTTCTTCTCGAATGGTATAGACAAGGCGACCGCCTCGGCTATCCGATGGGTGAAGAACGAGTCTGACGGGGACGCATTGCTCTCTCGTTCCGTCATGCCGTTCTTTCTGTATTCACAATAAGACGAAAAAACTCTCATGTTCAATGTCAACATACTCTCACGAATCGGTAGAGACTGCCGGCGAGCAGGCATAATCCTAGCGCATGCGGAATTCAATAGAAACAGAGATCATGACGATAGAGGCACCCGCATGTACGAACGATACTCGGCACGAACGAGAGGAGATGGGATGATGAAGAAGGTTCCCGGGCCCAAACAAATTCCGCTGTTCGGGAATTTGCTCGCGGTCGGCTCGAAACCGCATGAATTTTTTCGGGTCTGCGCGGAGAAATACGGCCCCGTCGTACGCATGCGCTTGGAGCAGCATCGCGAAATCTATTTGCTCAGCCGTCCGCAAGATATCCAGTACGTCCTGACGAACTCGCAGCGGCTGTTCGCGAAAGGCTATCACCGCGATCGTATCCTAAGCCTCGTGCTCGGCAACGGCCTGCTCACGAGCGAATCGGATTTCTGGCTTCGGCAGAGGCGTCTGGTGCAGCCTGCCTTTCACAAGCATCGCATCGAGAGCTATGCGGACACGATGACCGCCTATACGGGCCGTCTGCTCGAGGATTGGGAGGATGGCCAGCTGCTGGATATCCATAAAGAGATGATGCGATGCACGATGGAGATCGTCGCCAAGACGCTGTTCGACATCGATCTGAAGGAACCGCGCTATCAAGGGTCCAATCAAGTCGGAGAGGCGCTCGATCAAGTGCTCCATGGCTACGTGGAGCAATTCACCAGCGTCGCCCGCATGCTGCTCGAATCGCTGCCGATATCGATTCCGCTGCCCGGCAGCAAACGGCTAAAGGACAGCGTCGATCGGCTCGATCGGCTGATCTACGACATCATCGAGGAGCGGAAGGGAGAGGATCGGGACCGCGGAGATCTGCTCTCGATGCTGCTCGCGGCGCAGGATGACGACGGCGGCCGGATGACGCCGAAGCAGCTGCGCGACGAAGTGATGACGTTATTCCTGGCCGGCCATGAGACGACGGCGAACGTCATGTCCTGGACGTTCTACTTGCTCGCCCAGCATAAGGAGGCGTCGCGCGCGCTTGCGGCCGAGCTGGACGAGAAGCTGAAGGGAAGCGTTCCCACCTTGTCCGATCTGGCGAATCTGCCCTATACGCGGGCGGTCATCAACGAATCGATGCGATTGTATCCGCCGGCGTGGTTTATATCGAGAGAGCCGATCGAAGACGTGTGGATCGACGGCTATTGTTTGCCCGCGGGGTGCGAGGTGGCCATGAGTCAATGGATTATGCACCGCCATGCCGAGTATTTCCCGGAACCGGATCGCTTCCTTCCTGAACGGTGGTCGCCTGAATATGAGAAGAGCCTGCCGGCTTACGTGTATTTTCCTTTCGGCGCCGGACCGCGCGTCTGCATCGGCAACAATTTCGCCATGATGGAGGCTTCGCTTATCCTGGCTTCCATCGCGCAGCGATTCGAGTTCGAGCTGGATCCGGATCATGTGGTCATTCCTGAACCGTCGATCACGTTACGGCCGAAGAACGGCATTCGCGTGAGAGTCAAGAGCAGAAGCCAGTCTTAATTCTGCACATTCATCTATGCCGGTTGATCGTCACGCTGGCGGAGTTCGCTATAGCCGCATCAGGAAGCCGACGGCAGGGGAGTAACGCATAGCATGAGCTAGAAACGCCTTCGCGCAAGGCGTTTTTTTGGCATGAGGGCTCTCGTACGCGACCGAGGCTCCGTACCTCGGACAGCTTGCAACACGTCGCGAATTCATTCGCATAGGGTGAGATTCGTTGGCAGCTTCTTCCTTAATGCTCCACGGCCGTCACGTGCCCGAATATTACATGCGCATTCGCAAATGTTTTACTTGTAGGCGTCAGTTTCCGTGATATGATGTTGCAAAGCATGTCGAGACGAACATGAGAGAGAAACTGGGATGGGACGGGATGGGTAATGGACAAGAAAATATGGAGTTATGCGGGGCTTGTGGCGGTTGCCGCGATATGGGGAGCGAATTTCGGCATCTCCCGGTATGCGATGGATATGTTCGATCCGATTCTGTTCACCTTCTTACGGTTCGGACTGGCAGTTCCGTTCTTCTTCGTGCTGCTGAAGTTGACGGAGGGGAGTATCGGCATTCCAGTGAAGGCGGCGCTGCAGCTGGCGGCCATCGGGTTAGTCGGCATCACAACGCTGGAGATCAGCGTCATGTACTCGATCAAATATACGACGCTCGCCAATGCTTCGCTGCTGAACGTGGCGCCGTGGCCGATATTCGCCGCGGTGTTCGGGACGTTGTTCATCCGGGAACGCATCTCGTCGCGGCTTGTCGTCGGCGGGATCGTGTCGATGGCCGGCGTGTGCCTCATCATTCTCGGCGGCGAAGAAGGCTTGAGCTTGGGGTCCGACAATATGGTGGGCAACTTGCTGGCGCTTGGGGTCAGCATTATCGGCGCGCTGTATAACGTGGTGTGCATGCCGCTTATGAAGCAATATTCGGCGCTTCGGGTCAGTGCATGGATGATTTTATTCGGCAGCTTGTTCATGCTCCCGTTCACGATCGGTTCGTGGGGGAAGGTGGAATGGGGGGAGCTCGGCACGGCGGGTTACGGCGCAATTCTATTCAACGTGCTCGTCAGCACCGTATTCGCTTTTGTCGTCTGGAACGCAAGCATGTACAAAATCGGGGCGACGCGGGCGAATTTCTTCCGCTACGTCGTCCCCGCGTCCGCGATGGTCGCAGGCTACCTGTGGTTCGACGAGGGGATCGCGGGGTCCCAGCTCCTCGGCGCGCTGTTCATGGCGGCCGGGCTGGTCTGGATTAGCTTGGAGAAGCGCAAAGGAAGCGCGGAAGCGGCGAAGCCGGAGGTTGCGTAAGCCAGCTGATGCGCGCGCAGGCGGATAAGCAGAGAACGAAACAGCAAGCACGCCGGATGACGGCGT
Organism: Paenibacillus aurantiacus; assembly: GCF_042431225.1. Classification (NCBI taxonomy): domain Bacteria; kingdom Bacillati; phylum Bacillota; class Bacilli; order Caryophanales; family Paenibacillaceae; genus Paenibacillus; species Paenibacillus aurantiacus. Next base: position 28,816 of record NZ_JBHMDO010000028.1, read on the forward strand.
GCTTATTTGCGTGCGAATACATATGGCGAGTGGGAAGAAATTTGACTGGGTCGTAGTACAAGCGGCACGGGTTTGACGGCCGGTGTGATTGCGCGTTGTGCGCCGCTATGGCATTGCTTAAGCCGAAGGAAGGCATGCACGTCTGCCAGTCATCTTCTGCGCCCGCTATCCGTCAATATGGAAAATGCCAATCTCATCGTAATGGTCCAGCTTGAAATTAATCGTGTTCAAGCTGCGGCTAAGCATCTCCATCTGACGGAGAATGTTGGCTTTATGCCGCTCCAGCAATTCCTTGCGCTGCTCGCAGGTCGACGAACCCTCCAAGCATAACAACATGAATCGTTTGATCTCCTCGAGCGGCATGCCGCTGTGCTTGAGACAGCACACCAGTTCCAGCCAGCATACATCCATCTCGGAATAGCGCCTTGTCCCGTAATCCGTCTTCTTCAATAAAGGCATCAGACCTTCTTTGTCATAATAACGCAGCGTTGACGGGGGCAGCTGCAGCCGTTCCGATACCTGCTTGATGGTATAGTCCATGCTAGGCTCCTATCTGTCCATTTTGGCTGAATGCTGCATTCCCAATCTTCGGATTGTGAACGCAAATCAATCAGCCCTGTTTGGCTGAATGCTGCATTCCCAATCTTCGGATTGTGAACGCAAACCAATCAGCCCTCTTTGGCTGAATGCTGCATTCCCAATCTTCGGATTGTGAACGCAAACCAATCAGCCCTCTTTGGCTGAATGCTGCATTCCCAATCTTCGGATTGTGAACGCAAACCAATCAGCCCTCTAGACTTAAAGTTAAGTTTAACTTTTATGATGGAAAGGTCAATAACAAGAACGAGAAGGAGTGATCACATTGCAATACAGAAGACTAGGCAGAAGCGGACTGAAAGTAAGCGAGATCGGGCTGGGGAGCTGGCTGACCTACGGCTCGTCGACTGCCGAGGAGACGGCGCAGGCTTGTATCCATCAAGCATACGAGCTCGGGATTAACTTCTTCGATACGTCCAATTCCTATCCGGGCGCAGAGGACGTGCTGGGCCGCGCATTGAAGGCATATCCGCGCAGCAGCTATGTGCTGGCAACGAAGCTGTTCTTCCCGCAAGGGCCGGGACCGAACGATCGCGGATTGTCGCGCAAACATATCGTGGAGCAATGCGAAGCGAGCCTGAAGCGGCTTGGAACGGATTATATCGACTTGTACCAGTGTCATCGATTCGATGCGGACACGCCGATCGATGAGACGCTCCGGGCGCTTGACGATCTGACGGCGCAGGGCAAAATCCTGTATGCGGGCGTAAGCGAATGGTCGGCGGCGCAAATCGCGGAGGCAACCGCGATCGGTAATATCTTGAATTTGCGCCCGCTGATCTCCAATCAGCCGATCTATAATCTGTTCGAGCGATATATCGAGCGGGAGGACCTCATCTTGCAGTGCGAATCGGCAGGGATGGGCTTGGTCGTCTTCTCGCCGCTTGCCCAAGGCGTGCTGACCGGCAAATACAAGCCGGGGCAAACTATTCCGCAAGGCAGCCGGGCGGCTAACGATCAGACGAATTTCGTTATTAACAGCTATCTTCGCGAGGATGTGCTCGCTTGCACCGCCAAGCTTGCCGATCTGGCGGGAGAGCTCGGGTATACGCTGTCGCAATTCGCCCTCGCTTGGGTGCTGCGTCAGCCTCAAGTCAGTTCGGCGATCATCGGTTCCAGCCGTCCGGCGCAGATCGAGGAGAATATCAAAGCAATCGAATTGTCGCTATCCGGCGACGTGCTTGCGCGCGTGGAAGACATCTTAGCCGAGGTGAGCGGCTTCGCGCCTCTACGGTAGCGGTTCGCCGTCGTCTTCTCCGCGAAAACACAAAAAAACGAAGCCGCGAATCGCCGGCTTCGTTTTTGTATGCACGTTACATGACGAACCAAACAACAGCGAGCGCGACGACCGCCGGAACCGCCTGCACGAACAGAATCGATCGTTTGGCCGTTAAGCTCCCATAAATGCCGGCCGTGAGCACGCACAGCAAGAAGAAGGTCAAGATATGCTTGCTTACCGTATGATCCGGATACAACATTCCCCAGAACATCCCCGCGGCCAGAAAACCATTGTATAAGCCCTGATTCGCGGCCAAGGATCGGGAGGCATTCGCGGTTTCCTGCGTCAAGCCGAATGCTCGAATTCCTCGCGGCTTCGTCCACTGGAACATCTCCAAGTATAAAATATACACGTGCAGCAATCCGATCAGTCCAGCCCCAATATAGACGGCGATCATTCCATGTCCACCTTCCCGATTCACAACTGATTGTCATGTTCAGATGATTATAATCTACCGATTGTACTACGGCGAGTGGAGAGGGGCAACCGAATGTTCGGTCGGGTATGAGCTAAGTGGTTCTTACTCTTGCCCGGATGGAGTCGAAAATCAGTTGACCGACAAGAATCACGACGCCGACGTTAATGAAGAGATCGGCCATATTCAGGATCCCGCCGTCCGGGCTGAATTGCAGGAAGTCCGTCACCTTCCCTTGGAGGAGCCGCTCGATGCCATTGCCCGCGGCGCCGGCGACGAGGAATGCGAAGCCGGTATCCTGCACGCCAATTCTGGTTACGTCCGATCTCCGCTTCCTGTAGATGACGACGAATGCGATGAACAGCACCGCGATGACGCCGAACAATCGGCCATAGCCTTGGAACGAGCTGCCTGCCGCACCGGAGTTCTGATAGTAAGTGAAATGCAGGAGACCTTCGCGGAAAATCCTGGTGTCGCCGACGTCCATATGATAGCGCACGAACAATTTCGAGATCAGGTCGACAGCCGTTAGCAGCATACTGAGCCAATAAAACATCGCATCACCCGCTTTCTTTTCGTAAGTTGATTATAACGAGAAATGAACGGGCGGACAATGCCATCGGCGGTTGGGGAGCTAGATAACAGGGCGAAGACGAAATTATCCGTTTCGCCTTGACCAGTCGTTCAGCTGTTTCTGTTTCTCGGCAATGACCCGGTCGATGCCGGCGGTGCGGAGCGCGGACCGAAACTCGGGTAGCGTTACATCCGGATCAAGCGTTCCCGTCTCCAAGCCGGATACATATTTCATCAGCACCGCCTCAATGGCGGACAGTTCATTCTTGACCGGTTCGGGATTGAAGGAGAAGCCGAGCGCGCGCGATTGACGGGCGGATTGGTTAAACTGAACGGTCCGCTCCCATAACTCGGAACTGTCGGAGTCCCATGTGTAGGAGATGAATTGATTGCCCGCCTCGTAGTTGTTGAACGAATAGCCGACATTCGACGCGTTGATCCCCGGAGGGTAAGCAATGGATTGATCTGTCGACTTCACGTAATGCTTGCCTTCGATCCCATAATTGAGCAGATTGAGCAGCTCGCGGTCGGCGTACAGCAAATTCAGCAGCTCCATCGCCTTCTTCGGATGCGGCGTGCGCGCCGTCATGCTCATGCCGAACACCTTGATCGTGCTCGTCGTCATCGTGGCCTCGGTCAGAGGCACCGCGATCATCGGCCGTCCGGTGAGCCGGGATTCCTGCTCCTCCACGCCGGGCTTCAGCGAGGAGAAATACGCGAAGGCGGCTCCCGCGCGCACCAGCTCCCTGCCGGTATCCTCGCTGACGGCGGCATCCTCCGAGACATATCCTTTCAAATACCAGCGGCGTATCCGCCGAAGATCCTCCGCATACTGCTCGGTCTCATACAGATTCACCAACTGCAAATCATGGTCGAAATCCGGCAGGACGCCTAAGCGGTCCTCCATCGCGTCATAGATGCCGTTGCTTAGCCCCGTGTAGATGGATTGGGTGTTAAAAGCGGCGATCGGCGTCAAGCCGGGCTCATGCGCTTTGATGATCGCAAGCATCCGCTCCACATCGTCAATCGTTCGGATGGAAGCGGGGGCGATGCCGTGCTTCTCCGCCAAATCCTTCCGAATCATGATGCCGTGGCTCGATGCCCAGTCCCGCATGCTCGGAATCGCATACAGATCGGAACCGATCGTCAGGTTGTCCAGCATCGAGTCGCCGATCGTCTGCTTAATATCCGGTCCGTACCGCTCCACCAAGTCGCGCAGCGGGCGAATATGCTCATTGATAATCATATTCTTGAATTCCCGCGAGTTGATCGAGACGAACAGGTCCAGCGGCTCTTTCTTCAGCATCATCAGGTTCAGCTGCTGGCTGTAATCGTCCGACGGGATGGGAACGAGCTTGATCTTGGCGCCGATCTTATCGACGAGAATCCGGTTCATCCGCTCTTGGACGTCCAGGAGATCGGCGCTGCGCTGCATTTGGCTGAAGACGAAGGATAGCTCCGGAATCGTGGCGGGATCCGGGCTGGAGGCTTCCTTCGCCTTTGATGGAGCGGAATTGCCGTTCAGGCATCCGGACAGCGCGATGACGGCCATTCCCGTCAGCAGGGCGAGCTTCAGCGCCCGGTTCATGGCGACGTTCAAGTCGGATCACTCCTTTCGATAACCGTTGCGTCTGAGCTGACGGTATTAAAGCGGACTCATCTGCGTGTTGCGCTTGAACTGCTTCGAGAAATACGAGAAATTCGGAATCCCGGATCGCTCGGCGATGTTACTGACGGGAAGCTCGGTCTGCACGAGCAGCTTCTGCGCGAGCTGCATGCGCGCTTCGGTCAAGTAATCGGTGATCGACAGACCGGTCTCGCGCTTGAAGAGGCGGGCCAAATAATCGGGATTCAGGTATACGTGATTCGCAAGCTGGCGCGCGGAATTTTTCCGACGTAAGCGGGCACTGGGCTTCGGCCAGCATCGAGACGTGGATGGCCCGAGGCGTCATCGCGGGATTGACGGACGGCAACTTCGGGCCGGATAAGCCGATGAGCCGCGCGGAGTTCGCCGCCGTGGTCAACCGCGTGCTCGGCTTCGAGAAGAAAGCAAGCGTCAACTTCTCCGACGTGGCGGCGGGCGCTTGGTACGCGAATGAGATGCTGAAGGCGAAGGAAGCGGGGTATCTGGAGGACGAGGGTCAAGGCGCGAAGCCGAAGGAAGGGCTGAACAAACAGGCCGCAGTCGCGATGCTGGCGAGAGCGTTCGGCATCGCGACGACGGACGTGACGGCGCAGATGGACGGCATGCCGACGCTGGCCGCGGCGAGCGCGAACCATACGCTGACGCGCGCCGAGGTCTTCGCGATCCTCGACAAGCTCGTCGCCGGGTACGGAGCGAAGTGGTTGGAGACCGCGGCGGATGGCAGCGGCATCCGTCGCGTGATCAATAAAGGCGGCGCGACGTTAGGCTATTCCTCGGCGTCCGGCGTCAGCGTGATCCAAGCGGACGGGCAGGCGTTCAAGGATTTGAACCGGAACGGTAAGTTGGACGGCTACGAGGATTGGCGCTTGGAAGCGGACAAGCGCGCCGTCGATCTCGCCTCCCAGATGACGGTGGAGCAAATCGCGGGCCTCATGCTGTACAGCGCGCATCAATCCATCCCGGGCGGCGCGACCGCCAAGTATAACGGCAAGTCGCTGGCCGATAGCGGCGCGAAGTCTTCGGATTTGACGGACGATCAGAAGAAGTTCCTCATCCAGGACAACCTGCGCCACGTGCTGATCACCACGGTCGAGAGCCCCGAGGTGGCGGCTCGCTGGAACAATAACGTGCAGGCGCTCGTGGAAGGGGAAGGCTTGGGCATTCCGGCCAACAACAGCTCCGACCCGAGGCACACGACGGTGCCGAGCACCGAGTACAACGCCGGGGCGGGCGGCAAAATTTCGATGTGGCCCGAGACGCTTGGCCTTGCCGCGACGTTCGACTCCGAGCTGACGCAGCAATTCGGCGAGATCGCGGCCAAGGAATACAGGGCGCTCGGCATCACCACCGCCTTGTCGCCGCAGATCGACATGGCGACCGACCCGCGCTGGAGCCGCTTCAACGGCACCTTCGGCGAAGACTCGCTGCTGGCGACCGATATGGCACGCGCTTATGTGGATGGGTTCCAAACCTCGACGGGCAGCGACGAGATCGCCGGCGGTTGGGGCTACGGCAGCGTGAACGCGATGGTCAAGCATTGGCCGGGCGGCGGTTCCGGCGAAGGCGGTCGCGATGCTCACTTCTCTTATGGCAAATATGCGGTCTATCCGGGCGATAACTTCGCCGAGCACCTGCTGCCGTTCGTGAACGGCGCCTTCAAGCTCGAAGGCAAGACGGGAATGGCGTCCGCGGTCATGCCGTACTACACGGTCTCGTACAACCAGGATACGGTGAACGGGGAGAACGTCGGCAATTCGTATAACGAATATTTGATCACCGACCTGCTGCGGACCAAATACGGCTACGACGGCGTCGTCACGACGGACTGGGGCATTACGAAGGATGCCGGACCGACGCCGGACACGTTCGCCGGCAAACCTCACGGGGTCGAGCAATTGTCGGAAGCCGAGCGCCACTACAAGGTCATCATGGCCGGCGTGGACCAATTCGGGGGCAACAACGAGGCGGGACCGATCATCGAGGCGTACGCGATTGGCGTGAAGGAGCACGGCGAAGCGTTAATGCTCAAGCGGTTCGAGCAGTCGGCGGTTCGCTTGCTGAAGAACATTTTCCGCACCGGCCTGTTCGAGAATGCCTACGTGAACGTGGAGAACACGGTAGAAGTCGTCGGCAATCCCGATTATATGACCGCCGGCTACGAGGCGCAGCTGAAGTCGATTGTTATGCTGAAGAACAAGGACAACGTGCTGCCGCTGAAGGAAAAAGCGACGGTCTACATTCCGAAGAAGTTCTATCCGGAGACGGTCGGCTGGTTCAATAACGTGACGCCGGCCAAGACGGATAATCCGGTGAACCTGGACGTCGTCCGCAAATATTTCAACGTGACGGATAACCCGGCGGAAGCGGATTACGGCCTCGTCTTCATCACGAATCCGGAGACCGACGTCGGCTACAGCAAGGCGGATCTGGCCGCGGGCGGCAACGGTTACATGCCGATCAGCTTGCAATACGGCACTTACAAAGCCGATCAGGCGCGCGAGACGAGTCTTGCCGGCGGCGATCCGCTGGAGAAGTTCACGAACCGCTCGTACAAAGGCAAGTCCGTCACGGCGAGCAACATCAAGGATCTGGAGAATGTGCTGGACACGCGCAAAGCGATGAACGGCAAGCCCGTCATCGTCTCGGTGCTCACCGACAATCCGCTCGTCATGAAAGAATTCGAAGGCGCGGCCGACGCGATCCTCGTCAACTTCGGCGTGCAGGATCAGGCGCTGATGGACATTATGTCTAGACGAATTGAGCCTTCCGGTCTGCTTCCGATGCAGATGCCGAAGGACATGGAGACGGTCGAAAAGCAATTCGAAGACGTGCCGCACGACATGGAGGTTCACGTCGACAGCGAAGGCAACGCTTACGACTTCGCCTTCGGCTTGAACTGGAAGGGCGTCATACAAGACGCGCGCACGGCGAAGTACGGGAAGTAATCGAGTTATAGAAATCGGAGAATGCCGCAGGCGACTGCGGCTTCTCCTTATGCCGTTTCGGTGAAAGTTATCTTCAGCGGGCTAGATTAATGCAGCCGCGCGTCGTAATTTTTAGACACCTGCTCGAGTACAAGGATGAGCGCCTGCCACGCATCATGACGAGTAAATGCTCCGGATCGCCGATGCGATCTTGCTAAAAAGGCTGATTCAGGTATAGTCCCGAATCAGCCTTTCGCCTTGTTAGAAACGACCGCCGAGCTGTTGCTCCGCGATTTGGACCAAACGTCTCGTAATATAACCGCCCAAGGAGCCGGCGTCGCGCGTGGCCATATACCCGTAGTAGCCGTCGGCTGGAATTTGAATGCCGAGCTCTTGCGCCACCTCGTATTTCATTTGCTCCAGCGCGCTTTTCGCTTGCGGTATGACTAAGGTGTTGCTGCTTCTTCTTGACATATAACCACTCCTTTGATAGAAGATTATTGATAATATGCCAAATGATTCGGGGCCCTATACGACATTATTCGCCGCACCCGCATCCAATTTGTGGCATAGTAAACGTTGTCATTTCGGCGCGACATCCTGCGGAAGGAGAGGGCAAGTTGGAATCGTTCAGTCTATTTGACGAGAAGTGGCGGCTAGGCGACTACCGGCCGCAGCTTGATGCTTATTATTACCGGCAGTGGATCGATTTCCACATGAACGAGCATGCGCATCCGCAAGTCGAGATCATGTACGTCATCTCGGGGCGCTGCATAGTCGAGACGCGCGAACAGGCGGTAGAGCTCGGGGGAGGCGATTTTATCGTCCTCGATTCGTGGGTGCCGCACCGGCTGGTAGTAAATCCGGCAGAGCCCTGCCGCATGCTTAACGTGGAATTTACGTTCGCGCCGAGCGGGGCGGTCGCGCCTTCCATGCGCCAGCTCGCGGAGACGTCGCCGGCGCTCCGAATGCTGCTCGAGCGGCGACAGCCTTGGTTCGTTCTCTCCGACCCTAGCGACGTGCAGATCACCTTGCGAAGTCTGGTGCTTGAATTGGATGGGCACGGCGGCGAAAGGGAAATCCTCAGCCATCTGATGATCGGCCAGCTGCTGCTGCAGATTGCTCGGCTTTATGCGGAGCATCAGCGCTCCGGCCTTGCGCCGCAGACAGACCGGTACGTCCGGCAGGCTGTACAGTATATTCTTCAGCATTACGACTGCGAATGCCAGGCGAAGGATGTTGCCGCGCATGTCAAATTGCATCCCGTATACTTGCAGCGCATCTTCCGCAAGCAGATGGGCATCAGCATGGCGAGCTACATCATTCAAGTGCGGATGGACAAAGCCAAAATGCTGCTCGGACGAACCGCGATACCGATCGCCGACATCGCAGACTATGTAGGCATTAACAGCAGGCAATACTTCAATGAATTGTTCAAGCGGACGATCGGCCAGACGCCGGCCGCTTACCGCAGGTCGGTGGAGCTGGTCGGCTGGGACAAGAAATAGAGGTTGCAATAGTTGACAGCATGAGGTCGAAGTCGTTTCAATAGTGAAAACGTATTCCTCGCCGCTCTGCTACAATGGGGCTATCACTCCCGCTAGCAGCGGAGTATCGACGAGGAGGCGTTTTGGGATGTCATTCAAGGTAGCTTTTATTGGAGCAGGCAGTATCGGATTCACAAGGGGGCTGCTGCGTGATTTGCTGGCGGTTCCGGAATTTCGGGACATCGAAGTTGCATTTACCGACATTAATGCGCACAACTTGGAGATGGTGACCCAGATTTGCCAGCGGGACATTGACGAGAACGGGCTCTCGATTCGAATCGCGCCTTCGTTAGATCGCCGTACGGCGCTGCGGGATGCCCGCTATGTGTTCTGCGTCGTCCGGATCGGCGGTCTGGAGGCGTTCAAGACGGACGTGGATATTCCGCTTCAATACGGCATCGACCAATGCGTCGGCGACACGCTCTGCGCCGGCGGCATTATGTACGGTCAGCGCGGTATCGCCGAGATGATGAATATATGCCGGGACATTCGCGAAGTGGCGGAGCCGAACGCCTTGCTGCTTAACTATGCGAATCCGATGGCGATGCTCACGTGGGCATGCAATACGTACGGCGGCGTCCGCACGATCGGTCTGTGCCATGGCGTTCAGGGCGGCCATCATCAGATCGCGAAAGTGCTCGGCTTGACCAAGTCGGAGGTCGACATCGTATGCGCCGGCATTAACCATCAGACGTGGTACGTGCAGGTGAAGCACAACGGCGAGGATATGACAGGCAAGCTGCTCGAGGCGTTCGAGCGTCACCCGGAGTACAGCCAGACCGAGAAGGTGCGCATCGACATGCTGCGCCGATTCGGCTATTACTCGACGGAGTCGAACGGCCACTTAAGCGAATATGTGGCGTGGTATCGCAAGCGTCCGGAGGAAATCCACGATTGGATCGACCTCGGCAGCTGGATCAACGGCGAGACGGGCGGCTATCTTCGCGTCTGCACGGAAGGGCGAAGCTGGTTCGAGACGGATTTCCCGAACTGGATGAAGGAGCCGTCATTCGTCTATGCGGCCGAGCACCGCGGCGAAGAGCACGGCTCGTATATCATCGAAGGGCTGGAGACCGGACGCGTCTATCGCGGCCATTTCAACGTCGTGAACAACGGCATCATCAGCAACTTGCCGGATGACGCCGTGATCGAAGCGCCAGGCTACGTCGACCGCAACGGCATTAACATGCCGCAGGTCGGAGCACTGCCGCTTGGCTGCGCGGCCGTATGCAACGCCAGCATCTCGGTCCAGCGGCTCGCCGTCGAAGCCGCGATCCACGGCGATGATCGGCTGCTGCGTCAAGCGATGATGATGGACCCGCTCGTCGGCGCGGTGTGCAATCCGAAGGAGATTTGGCAGATGGTCGACGAGATGCTGGTCGCGCAAGAGCAGTGGCTGCCGCAATACCAAGAGGCGATCGCGGCGGCGAAGCACAAGCTGGCGACCGAGCCGCTGCTGCCGACGCGCAAGGATTATCCCGGCGCAGCGCGTCTCGCCGTCAAATCGGTGGAAGAGATGCAGCTCGACCGCGACGCCGCCAACCGCAATGCCGGGGAATCGGATAAGGCGAAGGAGAGACCGGCGGCAGCTCATTGAGGCTTAGGATGGTTTCCGGTTTCAACGATAGGTACAGCGTTTCACGAAGGGTCGCGTTTAACGCGGTCCTTTTCGTCGTCAAGTCATCGAGTCGTCAAGTCATCCAGTCGATGATTCATCTCCGCTCTAAGCCCGACTCGCCTCCGCCTCCGGTTCCCTTATTCGGCCCGACCTTGGTCCAGCCGCGGCGGGGACGGAAGTTGGTTGTTCCGCGGCTTCTCGCTTTTTATAATCGGATTGACAAATGCTGGAATGGTTGATCCGAGACAGAGCGGGATCGGGCAAAGATTTCGAATAGGCGAGGAGGGGATGGCAGCCGTGCGCGCGTTAATCGAATTCAGGCACGTCACGAAAGAATACCGGATTGGCGAGGTCCGCATCAAGGCGCTGAACGGGGTTGATTTTACGATCGAGGAAGGAGAGTTCGTCGTCATGCTCGGCGCGAGCGGCGCCGGCAAAAGCACCATTCTGAATATTCTCGGCGGTATGGATACCGCTACTTCGGGGCAGATCATCGTCGGGAATCAGGACATTGCCGGTTGGAACGAGAAGCAGCTAACCGCCTACCGCGGCGAGAAAGTGGGCTTCGTCTTTCAATTCTATAATTTGATTCCGAATCTGAACGCGCTCGAGAACGTGGAATTCGCCGCGGAAGTGTGCAAGAACCATTTGGACGCGGAGGATATTCTGCATAAAGTCGGGCTGCAGCACCGCCTCCGCAGCTTCCCGTCCCAGTTATCCGGGGGTGAGCAACAACGCGTCGCGATCGCGCGGGCCGTCGCCAAAAATCCGCTGCTGCTGCTCTGCGACGAACCAACCGGCGCTCTGGACTACGCGACGGGGAAGTCCGTCTTAAAGCTGCTTGAGGATCTGAACCGGGAGACGGGAACATGCATCGTGCTGGTCACGCACAATACCGCGATCGCGCAGATGGCGGATAAGATTATCAAGGTGAAGAGCGGCAGGATCGAAAGCATCGCGATGAATCGCGACAAGCAAAGCGTCGAAAGGATCGAATGGTAATGCTGGCGCTGCTCATTCGGAAGTTAATCCGGGACGTGAAGCAATCGATAGGCCAATTCATCGCCTTTGTCCTCGTCGTGGCGGTCGGCGCCTTCTTCTACGCGGGACTGGTGACCTACAGCAGCAAGCTGAACGCTTACGCGACGGCTTATTTCAACGAACACAATCTAAGCGACCTCAATGTCGATTACACGCGAATCACTGATCGCGACGTGGCGGAACTAAGCAAGCTCGAAGGAGTTCGCCATGCAGAGGGGCGATATACGTTCGATGCCGTGCAAGTGTTCGAAGGCGATAAAGCTTTGCTCACCATTCACTCGATCCCTGCGAATAATGCCGTCAACACGTCTGCGGTATTGGAGGGCGGCATCCCGAGGAAGAAGGGCGAGATCTTGCTGGATGCCCATTATGCGAAAGAACACCGGTATCGGGTAGGCGATCGCTTACAGGCGCGCGTCGGGGAGAAAGACTTGTCGTTCACTATTAGCGGCTTAGGCGAGAATGCCGAACATGCCAAGAAGAATGACACCCAAGACCATCGAGCCTTCGGCGTGGCCTACCTCGCGGAGGCGTCCATTCCCGAGATCGCGGGCGGGATCGTGTACAATGAACTGATCGTCGATGCGCAAGACGGTTATGATCTCGATCGTTTGGCCGCATCCATTGAAGATGCGTCTAAGAAGAACCAGCTCCCTATTACATCCCTGGAGCCGAAAGAGAGGATGTTCAGCTACGCGAAGATCAAGGAGACGATCCAGAATAACCAGCTGATGAGCAAGGTCATTCCGTTCGTGCTTTTCCTCATCGAAGCGATCATTTTGTTTCTGGCGATGTCTCGGATACTCGATGCCGAGCGCAAACAAGTCGGAATCATGAAAGCATTGGGCGTCGGCAATCGAACGATTCTACTCCATTATATGGGATATCCCGTGCTAGTCGGGATCATCGGGTCGATCATCGGCTGGGCGATGGCAGCGGCTATATTCGTTCCATTCGTATCGGCGTCCAGCGCAAGAGCCTACTCATTGCCGGGTATTGCATTCGAGCTATCGCCGCTAACGATTGTACTGCCTGCCCTTGTCTCCAGCGCGTTTGGCATGCTGTCTTGTTATCTGAGCGCAAGATCCGTATTGCATGAACGAGCGGCTCAAGCGATGCGGCCGAAACCTCCGAGAACGGTGAAGAAGACCCTCATCGAACGCGTTCCGGGGCTATGGAGCTATCTTCCTTATCGTTACAAGCTCATCCTGAGAAACGTGTTTCTTCATAAGCACAAAGCATAAGCACAAAGCGCTGGCAAGCTCGGCAGGCGTGGTCCTGAGCACGGTACTGTTAATCACGGCTTTCGGCACGCAGTCGGCACTGCTTCAAGTCGCGGACCAAATCGAAACCGTGAATAAGTACGATTTGAAAGTCGTTTATGCGAAAGGCGCCATGACAGAGCCACTCCCTATACCCGCAGGTGTAAAAAGCCGCTATCTCGTATCCGAGCTGCCGGTAGAATTCATGCAAGCGGACACGAAGGAAAAAGCGACGTTAACGGTGACGGAGAAAGAGAACGGGCTCCTGCAATTTGTCGACGCGAACAGAACCAGCCTTACATTGGTCAATAACGGCGTACTGGTGCCCCAATCCTATGCCGACCATTATGGAATAGCGGAAGGGGACACCATCCTGCTCATGCTCGCGTCGCCAGAGCAGAACAAGCCGATAATCGCGGAGATGCAAGTTGCGAGCATCTCCGCGCAATATTCGAATCCGTCCTTCTACTGCACGCCGGCTTATCTAGCGCAATTAGGGATCGACTACAGCCCGACCGCGCTGCTCATTGAAGCCGAGCCTGCTGCGGATCTAGCGGGCATCCGAGCGTTCTTCGAACAGGACCAACGGGTAGAGGCTATTACGGACCGGCAGGATCTAATGGAGTCCGCCCAGTATATCTTGCGGCAAAATAGCTTTGTATTCATCATGTTCATCGTCTGCGCGGTGATCCTCTCCTTTGGCGCCATCTATACGATCTCATCCATCAATATCTATGAACGGCAGCGAGAGTTGGCAACCCTCAAAGTGTTAGGTTACCAACGAAACCAGATCAACCGACTCGTCTTCGTCGAGAATAGCTGGATCACCGCCTTATCGGTCATTGTCGCGCTGCCGATTAGCGGCTATGTGTTCGCGTTGATTATCAAGGCGCTGTCGAGCACGCATCAACTAATACCCGATCAATTAAGCGTGATTGTCATTGTGGCGGCCGCCGCGCTTTCTTTCCTGCTTACGATGCTCGCAAGCCTGCTGCTTCGGCGCAAGGTGTCCCGGATTCGGATGATCGAAGCCTTGAAAGCGATCGAATAAGCACGGACGCCAAACCAACTGCGTGTTCGCTCGGTTTCAGGTTCGCTCTATGAATGAACTAACCCATTACGGCGTGCCAGCGGGTGATCTGCGGGAACAGCAGGTTATTCTCCAGATGAATATGCGTGAACATGTCAGCTTCCAGCTCCTCGAGCTTCCGGAAGGCAAGCGTATAGGTGCGGCATGCACCAGCAGGCAATGTATAGTCGCGGGTCACTTCGCGCATGCGTCGAAGCAGCTCACCTGCGCCATCATGCTCGGCCTCTAGCGCGCTGAGCAGCTCGATCGCCAGTTTCAGCGCCTGCCCTGTGCCTTCCGCTTCCGCGCTTTGAATAGCGGGGAAGAGCAGCTGCTCTTCTTTGTCGATATGCGCTAGCAGCTCCTCGGTTAGCTGGTGATAAAGACGCTGAAGCGGCAGCAGCTCCGGATGGTCGTCCCCATGCACGCGGGCGACCTTATCCACGAAGTCGCGCAGTACCGGTAGCTCGTCGCGAAGGAAATCGTGGTGATTCCGGGTGATGTGCGCCATTAATTTGGCCAGCTTGCGGTCATCCTGCTGCCAGTCGAGCGGCCAGGTCGGCCGGGCTTCGGTGCACACCTGATTGAGCCGGGCTAGCAGCTCGGCTTCGTTCAGCTTCCGCTTGGCCGCCGCCTCCGCCACCGTGCGCTGTCCTCCGCAGCAGAAGTCGATGCCGTAGGACTTGAAGACGTTGCTCGCTTGGGAATAGACGGATACGATATCTCCTACCAGCTGATTGCGTTGAATGGTTGGCGTCATGCGCGGTGTCCCCCTTGTGAATCGATTCGTTCGAATTCCTTCTCCAGCCAATCCAATTCCTCCCGAGACAGCATCGTATTCGCCATCGGGAAGAGGGCATGTTCTTCCTTGCAGAAGTGCTCCATTAAGATCGTAACCGCATCGGCCGCGAGCCGGCCCATCTCCGCGATCGTGGTCGGTTCCGCAAGCTGCGAACCGTCGGTACCCCGCTGCAAGAATAGAGATAAGCATCGCTTGGCTTGGTCGTGCTCATACTCCATGACGGCAATGGGTCCGCTATCCCGGCCGATATAGCGTGCCATCATGGGGAATAACAGATCCTCTTCCTTACTCGAATGGCGGTGCAGCTTCGCATCGAAATGTTCCACCCGTTCCACAAGTTCGGCAAGCCTAGCTGTAGCCTGACGGAGGGGGAGATGCTCGATGTCATGGGCAAGCTCGAAAATAGCGTCCATCTCCTGGCGCAGCGGCGCATGTTCATCGAATAGCTGCCGAAGCGGCGGCTGGAGTGCGGGCAGGCGTGCGTTCGCGGCCTCATAGGCGGATTCCTGGGTGATAGCATATTCTTCGTCGGTCATATAGATGGATCACCTCCTTATTGAGATCTATTCTCATCATATCTGGCAGGTGGGGAATAAGAGGTGATTACAGTCACAGCAGTGATGGAGAAGTGGTGAATTGAGCGTGAACGCTTTGTGTAAGCTTTCAAACAAGAACGGCAGCCCCGCGAGGCTGCCGTTTGTTCGTTCAGGAGCTGTATGGACGCTGGTAGGACCGATTTAGAATGCAGGCGTAGATGCTATAACCAATGACGTTCAACGCCGCGAAGAGAAGAATTATATACAGGCTCCCCCGCTTGTCGGCATAGGCCTTCGCGCTCGCCCACAAGGCAAAGACAAGCCAATAACAGAGAAACAGAACAATGCCCAGCGTGTAGAAGAACGTATAGTTAAAATATCTCATGGCGACGTGAACGGTATAATTGGCTCGGCTCAAATCAACCTTGCCCGTCTCTTGACCGCTGTAGTAGGAACTGACGATCATATGGACGAGAAACGTCCGATGGGGCGTGCTGCTCAATCTGGATTCGCGCAGCAAGTCGTTTAAATAACGCGTTGTTTCGGTATCTTTGCCATGCACGTAAAGGATCGGATTATAGGGCTCCTTCGTAAAAGCGGGGCCATTCGTGATGGCAACGCCATAAACGCCCCATTGGCGGTCAGCCCATTCGGCAAGCTCGCGCTTCAGCTCTGCGGAGAAAGAGAGGTTCAGCGGCGTCGTAAATTCTTTCTCGGCGATATGATGGAACTCTTGCGTGTACTTGTCCACCATCCGCTCGTTCCAAAAGCCGATCAAACCGCCAAGAATGACGGTTGAGGCGAGCAATGCCGCAAAACATACGGCGAGCACAGCGGCGGAATGGCGCCATTTGAGCCGATAATGCTGCTTCAGCTCCTTCGTCACGTCCTGCGAGTCTCCGAATCGGGCGATCGCTTGACGGATCGCCTGCTTTTCCGGATAGCCTTCCCGGATTAGCTCCCGAAGGCTGCTCATTAAATTGGTGGTCATTTCTTCCCGGAAATCAGCGACGACGGCCTTAGGTTCATTGATCCGGCGGCTAATACGCTCAACGTATGCGCTTATTCGCGCGCTGGTCTGCGGGCTGATCGGTTGTTCGCTCATAAACGGATTCCTCCCATGAATTGATCGATGACCTGCTTGAAGGCTTCCCAATCCGCTTTGCCCTGCAGCAAGTGCGCCAAGCCTTCCTCGGTCAGCCGATAGTACTTCCGTCTGCCGGCGGTGCCTTCGTCCGGGGGAGCCCAGTAAGCGGCCAACAGACCTTGTTTTTCCAATCGTTTCAAGGCCATATAAAGAGTGGCCTCCTTGATGTCGAAGACCGCTCCGCTGATGTCTCGCGCTTTTTTGGCCAATTCATATCCGTACATGGGACTTTCTCGCAGCAAGCTAAGAAAGATGATGTCCATGTAGCCTTTCAGCATTTCTTTATCAAGCGCCATCGATGCACCTCGAATTAATACTTCGCATTATGAGGTATATCATAACGCGATGTTTCTGGATTGTCTATATTTACCATTCCCCAAGATGCCGGACCGAGTAATCCTGAAGCCGCGCATTTGGTCCTACGAGAACGGCCAACCGGCTAAGAAGCGCTACATCGAAGGTGCGGAGATCGAATTGCCCGTGAAGTGAATGGAAGTGAAGTGAGCGGTTGCGTCTATTTTCCAGAAAAGAGGGAACCTCTCCGGCAGCTCTGTTGTCTAATGGGTGATAAGTTCCGATGGGAGAGGATAAGATGTCCTACGCGAAACGATTACGTCAGACGACAGTGACACTCGCCATGACGCTTGTGTTGATGATGGCGATTACGGGATGCGGGAAAGAGGAGACGCTGACGCCCGAACCCGCTCCTGCTGCTACCGAAGACGGGCAGGCGCAGAACGGATCGTCCGAACAAGAAGGGAACGCGGCCGCGAACGAGCCGGCAGTATCCGATGAAGGGAATCCGAATGAAGATGCAGGCAAGGCGACAGACGAAGCGCAATCGCTCGAACAGGCGTCGGCGAAAGACGGCGGCAAGTTCCTTGAGGCCTTGAAACAGCAGGATACGCAGTCGCTTTCCAGCTTAATGACGCCTGCCGAGAATGAGTATACCGTGGCGGATATGGAGAAGGTCTTGGAAGGTTTCCAAATGTACTTTGACCGTCTGGAAGAGCTGCAGCTGCGTTTCGAGTCCAGCGAGCAGAGTGACGAACGCTATATCGAGCATTACGCGATTACGGGCGCCAAGGATGGCAAAGCGCGGGAGCTGCCTTTCCAAGTAAGCTACGTCAAAACGCAGGGAATGAACGCGATTCAAGACGACGCACGCCGCGAGCCGTTATTCGACTCCCCGCTAATCGGACGGTATCCGTACGCGGAGCTCGAGGTGGGGCGGTACGTACAGGCGCTGCAGGCAGAGGATAAGGCGAGTATCCCGTTACATTTGGGATTGTACGAAGAGAACGACGAAACGAAGGCAACGGCGGAACGGTTGCTTCGGAAGTATGCGGATTCGTTCGATCTGAAGACGACGAAGGTCGTCTCGAAGGGATACGATGAGCATAAGGATCAATTCCAATTCGAACTGCGCGACGACGATGGGCATACGCATGTGCTGTGGGTGGTTGGAGGAGAGCTTCGGATCGCGGATGATTGGTCGACGGATCAGGGGGCGAGCTAAGCAAGTAACGCATGCCGTTGATCGGGCAGGCTGGCATGCTGCGGCTGGCTTCTCGCTTGGACGAGAACCATCGCCAAGTCGAGCATTACGCGAATCTGGCTATCGCGACGTGGAGCAGCATGGAGGCAGGAGAATGTACGAAGTGGCGTCACTGGGTTTGTCCCGGTGGCGCTATTTGCCGTGCGAACCCCCTTTATTCCAGCATTAGTCACGAATGTAAGAGTAGACACAGTCAACTTAGGCTAGCATGCTGAACCGATTGAAGGGGGGACATCAGGTATGGGCAATTTGCGTGAAACCGAACATGGGGTTGAAGTGGTCCCATCTCGATACGAGGCAGGCTGTCTGATCGCGGGCGGGGGGTTTATGTTTGCTGTCTCGACCGTCCTGCTCTTTGTTGCGCGACATTGGAGCATCGCGAAGGGGGTTCTTGCGGCGGTCGCGGGCTTAAGCGGCGTGGCTGTCTTCGGCGGGGCGCTTCTGAGGGCGCTGCCCATCCTGGTAGGCAGGAGGCCGCTGTTCGAAATTCACGGAGGTTACCTGCAGAGTATCAATGGGAAAATCGCGCTGGCCGACATCGACGAACTCACCTTCGGCTGGCATGCGTACCGGCCGACAGGGATGGTCTTCTCGGATCTCGTCGTGCGGTCGGTGACGAATGAGCGTTACTTCTTCCCGACTTACAATATGGTATCGGAGATGGAAATCGATCGGCTAGTCCGGACGTATATTCTGCCTTATGCAACGACTGCGTGCAGAGAGAAGTGGGAGAGGCAGGGAGGCATGACGCCAAGGTCCGGGCCATGAGGCGAATTCATTCGCCGCCAACAATTATAAACGCCGTCCGCTCCAAAATGCAGGAGCGGACGGCGTTTTGCGGTTTGGCGCGGAGGACCTATTCGATGACGGGGCCGCGTTCAATCGGAGCGACGCGGTACAAGGCGCTTCCGCCGCCCTCTGGCGTTTCGTCTTGCGGCGCGATCGACCAGCCGAACGACAGGATGGAAGCCAGCCGCGCCGCTTCGGCTTCCGTAAGCGAGACGGTCACCGCTTCGCGGCCGGGATCGGCGTGGAGCTCCGCCTCGCGGTTCAATGCGAGCAGCAGCCAGCTCTCGATGCCGCGCAGCGTGCTGTATTTGACTTGGTAACCCAGCTTGACCGCTTGCGAGAACAATTCG
Source organism: Paenibacillus aurantiacus (assembly GCF_042431225.1). NCBI lineage: Bacteria > Bacillati > Bacillota > Bacilli > Caryophanales > Paenibacillaceae > Paenibacillus > Paenibacillus aurantiacus. Next base: position 47,968 of record NZ_JBHMDO010000028.1, read on the forward strand.
CCTTGTTCTCGCGCTAGATTAACCAATTGTGCGTAATCAAAGCGGAATTTGCTCTCATCGTTAGGCAGGCTGTCGGCTAGAACGCGGCGGATCAGCTCATCGTCCGTCCAGCCATATTGCCTCAGCGATTCTAAGCTGAGCGCATCCCATTGAGACAGCTTGGCGGGCTTGGGATTGAACGTGCTTGTCATCTTACCTTCTCCTTTACGCCTTATTTTTTGGCGGCTTTAAAGGCGTCGAGGAATTCCTTCGCTTTCGCCGGGTCGCTCTTCAGCTCCAGGCCGGTTTGCACGAGCGGACTGAGCGTCGAGATCGCTTTGAACTTGTTCCCGTTGTAGTACGCCAGAATCTCGTCCTGATTGATCGAATAGAGAACGGCTTTGCGCAGATCGGCGCTTTCCGCCACCGGACGGTTCTTCGTGTTGAAGAGCAGGTAGGCAACCGCGTTGCTTGGCAGCGTCTGCAGCGACAGCTTCGCATCGCCTTTGACGACGTCGAACTTGGTCTCGGAGACGCCATAGTAGACATGGATCTCGCCGCTACGCAGCGCTGCCAGGGCGCTGTCGGCGTCCTTGATGAAGCGCACCTTGATGTTCTCGATCTTCGGTTCGTGGCTCGTGCCTTTCAGGTAACCCGGGTTTTTGTAGAAAATCGCTTCGTAATCGTTCTTGTGCGACAGGATATATGGACCGCTTGCATACAGCGTGTTGTTGTATTGCGCGCCTTCCGTGACCGTGTTCTGATCGCCGTACGGGATGTCTTTGTTGACGTCGAAGGTCGCGACGTCGTACGTATTAATCCGCTCGACCTGCTTCTTGGAGACGATGCCGGCCGATTGGTGCGCGAGATAGTTCAGCACTTGCGGGAATGGCTCGGTGGTCGTCAGTTTGATGACCTGATAGTTGCCCGACTTATGGTCGGCCTGCGTTTTGTCGGCGGTTAAGCCGGCAATCTTCGTGTCGAGTCCATTCTCCAGAGCTGCCTTCACGCTCTCGCCGCTCGCCAGTTTGGCCGATTCGAGCGCAGTCAAATCAGTGACCGCTTCCACGCTCTTGATATGCTCATGTAGCGTGAAGGTGCGATGATCCGGCACGGAGTTTTTGTCTTTGGCGCGGTTCAGGGAGAAGACGACGTCCTCGGCGCCGACGCGTTCGCCGGTATCGACGGCCTTCTTGTCTTTGATCTGCGCGAAATGGATGTCGTCGCGAAGGATGAAATAATAGTTCGAGTTGCCGGCCTCGATCGCGAAATTGCGCGACAGCGAGCCGTCGGCCGTCAATTTATCGTCATCGGTCAGATTCAGCAGACGGACGTACATGTTCGTGTTGATCATATTGATCGAACCGTCGTTGCCTTTGATCGGGTCGAGGGACGTCAGCGTCGGCATCGTCGATTGCAGGACGAGCGAATCCGTGGCGCGCTTGGATTCGTCGTTGAAATCGATATCCTCCCAGACAAGCGAGCGGGACTTGGACAGACGGACGGAGTCCTTCTTCAGCACGTCCTGATTTAGCGCTTGCGCTTTAAGCGAGTTATAGAGCGGGGCGATGTACGCTTTGTCGAAAACGAGCTGCTGCTCGAACTGTTTATACGTGTCGACGTATTGTTCGGGCGTTTGCGTCGATGCGGCGTCGATCAGCTTGTCGATCTCGGGATCGGCGAGAATGCTGTAATCGCCGCCCGTCTTGAACAGGGAGCGAACCGCGTAATCGGGATTGCCGGTAACCGTGGTCCAGCTGGACAGGGCGATGTCGTAATTTCCCGCGTCCTGCTGCGATTTGAAGCTGCCGTAGTCCGCCTGGATGTTGAGTTTGACGTTGAAGCCGTTTTTCGCGAGCTGGTCGCGGACAATGTTCAGATCGGCTTCATTGGCGCTCATGCCGAGCAGCTCGATATCGACGGGCGCGCTATCGTTCGCGGATTCGGTCTGCTGCGCGTTCGTCGTGGTGGACGTATTCGCGGGCGCTTCGGTCGCCTCGTTTTTGGTTGTGACTTTGCAGCCGCCGAGCACGACCGTCAAACTTAACAGCAGCAGCGCGGCTAACTTTCCTCTCTTCTTCATGACAATACCCTCCTGAAAGATCAAATCAGTATGTAAACTCACACGCATCAATCGTTCATTCCTGTTTCGAAACGTCAGAAGGCCGATAGAAGATGAATGGGTTTCAGCGGTTGTGCAGCGAATTGGCAGATTGCTCTTCGTTAATCCAATTTCGGATCCATGGCATCGCGCAGGCCGTCGCCCAAGAAATTGAAGGACAGCACGAGGGCGATGATGGCGATGCCTGGATAGATCGCCGTGTAGGCATGCGTCTCCAGATAAGCGCTCCCCAGCTTCAGAATGTTGCCCCACTCGGGAATATGCGGCTCGACGCCCAATCCCAAATAACTCAGACTGCTGGTGGAGATAACGGCCGTTCCGATCGTGAGCGTCGATTTGACGATCATCGGCGCTACCGAATTCGGCACGACGTGCTTGGCAAGTATGGCCCAATCGTCGGCTCCGAGCGCCCGGGCCGCCTGCACGTACTCGAGCGTGGAGACGAGCATGACGTTCGCGCGCATCGTTCTGGCATAAGTCGGAATCGCGCCGACGCTTAAAGCTATGATCAAATTCGTCGTGCTCGCGCCGAAAGCGGCGATAATCGCGATGGCCAGCAGGATGCCGGGAATCGCATAAAGAATATCGAGCGCACGCATGACGACGTTGTCGGTATGCCGCCCGTAATACCCCGACAGCGCGCCGAGCAGCCCGCCGACCAGCACGGGGATGATCGTGGAGAGAAAGCCGACGATCAGCGAGATGCGCGCGCCGAAGACGATGCGCGAGAACAGATCGCGGCCGAAATTGTCGGTACCGAGCGGGTACACCAAGCTCGGCGGCTGCAGAATCGCGCCGTAATTGTTCTCGATGGCTAGGCTGTAATCGAACGTCCAATAGCTGCTCGCCGACAAGGCGAAGAGGAACATAATGAACAGCATTCCGAGCATCGCCGTCGAGCTTCTCGATAAGCGGTCGATCACTTGGCCGGTCTTGGATCCGGCGGTGCCGCCGCGATCCCGCATTCTTGCAAGCAGGAGCACCCCCAGCAGCAGGGCGAATAAATTGCCGGTCGCCGACGTCGCAATCAGGAGAATGGCGATCCCTGCCGCGGCGCGTGGGAGAACTGGCCGATCCGCGAACCGGGCCAAGTAGAGCAATGCTCCCAGCTGTATAACGGCTGCAAGCATGAGTGCGAACATGCCCGGCAGGAAGGTATTCGATACATAAGGCTTAAAGAGATGGAGCGTCGAGACGGCCATCACCATTAGCGTCGTGATCAGCGTATGCACGGCCAATGTGTAAGCGGCATTCTTCTTCGACCGCACAAGTTGAAAGGCGGCCGTGGTCACGAAGATATTGCCGCTCAGCAGGCTGAGCATCAGTCCGTAGCCGAGCGCTCTCGTCCCGGTTCGGATCGAGCCGAAGCGGAGGAGATCGCTTCGAATGCGGGCCCATACCGCCAGTTGGAGCATGGAAAAAACGAAGTATGCGCCGCTGAAGACCAACGGTATGGACGCGAATCGCCCCGTGCCGGACTGATAGCTGCCCAGCAGCAGCGCCAGCGACAACGCAAGGGAGGCGATCCAAGCGAAGCTCGCCTGTCCATACTCCGGAGCGGATTTCAACCGAAACTGCCGGTGCGAAATCGTGAGATTAAGCTTCATAATACCGCTCCTTCTCTAGTATTGTTTCATCTTGGAACGGATTCTCGGGTCGAGGAACGCGTAGAGCAAATCGACCAGCACGTTAACCACGGATATCGTAATGGCCGTGTAGACGACCCCGCCCATGATGCTCGGAATATCCGGAATGAATTGTTTATCCACGATATAGCTCCCGATGCCGCTAATGTTGAACACCTTTTCCGTTACCGCGGCCCCTCCGAGCATTCCCCCGAATTGCAGACCAATCACCGTCACGATCGGAATGAGCGCGTTGCCGACCGCATGTCGCCACAGAACGGTTCGCCTGTTCAGTCCTTTCGCTCTCGCCGTCGTGATGTAATCTTCATGGATAACCTCAAGCATGGAGGAGCGCGTCATGCGCGCCACGGCGGCGGTCAGTCCCGTACCCAGCACGACGATCGGCATGATCGCGGACAGCCAGTCGTCCGGGTTGTAGGTAGCGGGAAGCCAGGACTGTTTGATCGAGAAATTAAGAATGAAAATAAGGCCTTGCCAGAAATTCGGTATCGACAGCCCGAGCAGCGCGATGAACATGAACGTATAGTCGAAGAAAGAATTCGGCCGCGTCGCGGAGACGATGCCGATCGGCAGCGCGATCAGCACGGCAATCAGCGTGGAGACGACGGTCAACGTCAACGTGACGGGAAACTTGCCGGCGATGGCGGCGGTAACTTGCTCGTTGCCGCTGAACGATTTGCCCAGGTCGAAGGTCAAAATGCCACGAAGGGTATCCCACAGCTGCGCTAAATAAGGCTGGTCCAGTCCGTACAGCCGATTGAAAGCCGCGATTTGCTCGTTCGTCGCCGTCTCCCCAAGCAAGTTGGCCGCCGGATTCATCGGCGACAGGTAGAGCAGCGTGAAGACTAGGAAGGCGACCCCGAAGATGACGAAGACCGCCATGACGAGCCGCTCCGCGATGGTTTTCAAATAAGGATTGGCATAGATGCCCAACAGCACGTACATCGGGAACCCGAGCACGAGCGAGAGCAGGAACAAGACGGGATTTTCGATCCATTCGCGGTACGTCTCCTCGAACGACGCTCCTCCGCCGTTTTCCGTCAGCCGCTGCTCCAGCCGTTCCTTCACGCGCGCTTGGAACCGCTGCTCGGCAATACGCCGTACGTTTCTCTCGAGTTGTCCGGCTTCCGGGGTTCTGCCGAAGAAACGATGCTTGCGCAGCTGCTGGTCGCGAACTTCCGCAGCCAAGGCATCATAGACGCCTTCTTGACGAAGCTCCTTCGCGGTCTCGGCGGCAATCTTCCGATAGCCGAGCTTGAATTGGCGAATTTGATAGCGGACAAAAACGAGGAGTGTAATCGGCGCGCCCGAGAGGAACAGCAGATACCGATAGACCGGGTGCCGCATCATCTTGCGAAGAACGGCGGTCAACGGCCGGGAAATCCCGGTGCTTGCTGCCGTCACATACTCAATCAAGGGCATTCGCTCCCTTTCACAGACTTTAATTTGAACTATTCCGATAGATATAGTATATTTTAGATTAATAGAAAGTCAATATTTTCTTATTTTTTGATTTCCGCGCTTGAACTAGCAATGAACTCGTTATTATTCCTATATCATAACGGCTAAAAAATTGAATTCAGCATGATTAATTAGAGAATTAGTGCTAGAAAATGGTAATTATAAAAAGGTGTAGGTGACATAATGAGCCAACTATTGCAGGTCAACAATCTATCGGTTTCGTTCTATGCGCACGGGCAGGAAGTGGAGGCGGTTCGTAACGTCAGCTTCGAGGTTGCCCGGGGCGAGACGCTCGGCATCGTGGGAGAATCCGGGAGCGGGAAGAGTGTAACCGCCCGTACCATCATGCGTCTTCTGCCGTCCCCGCCTTCGATGGTCAAGAACGGCGAAGTGCTGTTTCAGGGGGAGGATTTGGCCGAGAAGACGGATGCGGAGATGGAGCGCATACGCGGAAGCGAGATCGGGATGATTTTCCAAGATCCAATGTCTTCGCTCAATCCGACGATGCGCATCGGCGCGCAGATCGAAGAGAGCCTGGTCAAGCATCGGCGGTTAAGCCGGCGCGAAGCGAGAGAGGAGGCTATCTCGCTGCTGGACATGGTCGGCATTCCGGATAGCGAGGCGCGTTACGGGCAATACCCGCACGAATTCTCGGGCGGCATGCGGCAGCGGGTCATGATTGCCATCGCGCTCGCCTGCCGGCCGTCGCTGCTCATTGCCGATGAACCGACCACCTCGCTGGACGTAACGATTCAAGCGCAAATTCTCCATGAACTAAAGATGATTCAGCGGCAGCTCGGCACCGCGGTCATTCTGATTACGCATGATTTGGGCGTGGTGGCGGGCATGTGCGATCGCGTCGCGGTCATGAAGGATGGCGAGATCGTGGAGAGCGGTACGACCGGGCAAATTTTCGCCGATCCGCAGCATCCTTATACGCGGAAGCTGCTTCAAGCGCTGCCAAGGCTGGATGCGCCGAAGAAGCCGAAGCCTGCGTCAACTCGCATCCATCCCGCCGATGATGTGCCGCTGCTTCAAGTGCGCTCGCTGCGTCAGCATTTTGATCTGGGCAAAGGACAGGTGGTCAAGGCGGTCAACGATATCAGCTTCCATATCGACGCGGGCGAAACGCTTGGCGTCGTCGGCGAATCGGGCAGCGGCAAGTCGACGACGGGACGAGCGATTCTCCGTCTTCACGAAGCGACGGGCGGTGAGGTGTTGTTCCGGGGCATTCCGCTTCAAGGGCTGAATCGGGCGGAGTTGAAGACGATGCGGCGGCATATGGGGATTATTTTCCAAGACCCGTACGCGTCCTTGAATCCCAGACTTCGCGTGGCGGATCTGATCGGAGAGGCGCTTGATGTGCACGGGTTGGCCAAAGGCAAGAAGGAGCGGCAAAGACGGGTCGAGGAGCTGTTGGAGATGGTGGGACTTCAAGCTTCTCACGCGCAGCGCTACCCCCATGAATTTTCCGGCGGCCAGCGTCAACGGATCGGCATCGCCCGGACGCTCGCGGTATCGCCCGAATTCATCGTATGCGACGAGCCGTTATCCGCGCTGGACGTATCCATTCAAGCGCAAATCGTCACGCTGCTGGAGGATCTTCAACGGCAACTGGGCTTGACCTACCTGTTCATTGCGCATGATTTGTCCATGGTCAAGCATATCAGCGATCGCGTCGCCGTGATGTATAGAGGCCGAATCGTGGAGCTGGCGGAAAGCGAAGAGTTGTACGCCAATCCGATGCATGCGTACACGAAGTCGCTCTTATCGGCGATTCCGGTTCCGGATCCTTCGGTGGAGTACCGGAAGAAGCCACCCGTGCGGGCGGAGACGGACGACCCGGATCCTTACGGGCTGGAACATGCCCGATTCGTTGAAGCCCGCCCGGGGCATTGGGTGGCCGTCACGGCCGAATAGCCAATCGAAGATGCTCATTTTCTCTCCCGGAGAAACGGGCATCTCTACTAGATTCTCGTCTCGATGTTCCCTAAAATAGGAGAGAGATCGCAACGCCATCAAGGAGGAGGGGGGCATGATGCCTTCGGAATCGAACGGTCAGGATCGCCAAGCAGCCTACGGCTCTAATATCGTCAGACACGAATCGTCCGTCTCCAAGGAAGAGCGCGCGCGGCGCGCCGGTCACCGCGGGGGGATTCTCTGGTTTACGGGACTTCCGGGATCGGGCAAGTCGACCCTGGCTGCCGCGGTGGAACGCAGCTTGTTCGACCGTGGCGTGCAAGTTTATCTCCTGGATGGCGATAATGTCCGCCACGGACTGAACGGAGACCTCGGGTTCACCCGGGAGGATCGCCGGGAGAATGTACGGCGGCTCGGAGAGACCGCGAAGCTGATGGTGGAAGCAGGGCTCATTGTCCTTACCGCATGCGTCTCGCCTTACCGGGAGGAGAGGGAGAAAGCGCGCGCGATCATCGATGAAGGCGCCTTCGTCGAGATCTACGTGATATGCGCCGCAGCGGAATGCGAGCGGCGGGATCCCAAGGGTCATTACAAGAAAGCCCGCGCCGGCGTCATACCGGAGTTCACGGGCATTAGCGCGCCGTATGAGCCGCCGCTAACTCCCGAGCTTACCGTGGATACGGAAACAGAGAGCCCGGAAGAAGCGGCGGCGCGAATTGTGGCGTATTTGGCCGCGAACGGCTGGATCAGGCGCTGAGAAGGAGAACGTAAAGGCAGAACTTCCGGGGCAAGCTTGCGTCCGAGCGTAATAAGCGGAAGATGTATCAGCCAGAATGGCAAGCCGAGACAAATCGTGCTCCAATCGATGAGTCCGGTACCCATCATGCGTCGGACACGAGTAAGGGAGCGTCACGAGCGGGCGGTTGCGACGCAAGGCGTGTATCGCCGCCTATAGAGGCTCTGTCCACGATGCGTTTGCACATACAGCACATGCAGCAGCTCCGTGTTCGCGCCCGTGATCATGACATATTGCCCGCATCCGACGGCCAGCCAAGTCATGGGTATGAACACGACGAACTCCAGCAGGACAGCGAAGGCGAACCGGTCCGCACGGATGTCGCGGAAGGCATCGTGCCAGAAAGGGAGCAAGGACCAGATAAACGCGCTTGTTTGCGGAAGTTTCGTCCATGTCAACGCACGATATTTCGTTTTTTTGCAGAAAAAGCTTTACAACGAATCCCAAACTCGCTATTGTATTCATGGGTATCGTTACCAGCCCTCCTTGGAACGACGTGCATGAACCGACTGCCCTCGATTCGTCCGCTAACACGAAGTATAACACCGTAAGATGTTTGTACCGCCTCGAGTTTCCATTCTTTTAAATTTCCGTTCTATTTCCCGCTATTCAATAAATTCCCGTTTCAATTTCCGTGCTCAATCTCCGTATACAATCACCATTTTCAGCTCCTTGTTTCCATTTCTTTTTCTACTGCCATTCAGACCGGATGAATTGCCCCTTTTTAATCCCTTTCTGCTTTTCGTATGCACCCACACGCACATGATCTTACCCGTTTTAATTGTCCCGCATGAAGGCGGACCACACCGGCAATTCCGCGCGTTTTTTGAACCCGCAACCTTACTTTCCCGATTCACCGCTAACCACCTCACCATTTTGCTTATCTCCCATCTTAGGCGTACCAAGATCTGCATCGGCGGCCATTTTGCGTTCGCGCATGTGGTTTTCCACGCCGCGTTTATTCGAAACCCGCTATAACCTTATCGTTATCCGGGCTATTAACCAGCCAAGATGGGTTGCATGAGATAGAGAAGCTGTTCAAATCGAAGGAGGACAAACTATGAAACGTTTACGCAAAACCATCCAATCCGCCGCGATCGGCGCCATCGCGATCCAAAGCTTGGTTATGGGAGGGGCCGCATTCGGGGCCGAAATCGTCGCATCGCCGCTGCAGGTCAAGGAGTTCCGGTATCTCGACAAAGAGCTGGACCGAATCTCGCTGGTGAAGACGGGCGATCCCGACGGGACGCGCGACGGCCATCTGAGCCTGCTGTTCGATGCCGGCGAAGGCATCGAAATCAAGTCGATCGTCATGAAGACTGCGGACGGCAAGGGCACCGATACCGGTCACGGCATCTGGACGACGTGGAAGGAGCCGAACGACATCGGCAAATATTTGCTAGCCGTGGAACAGGACGGTAAGACGCTCAACAGCACATTCAAGGAATCGCTTGGCCAATTCAAAGGCATCAATCAATTCGAGCTGTACGCCTCGGACAACAACAGCATGAAGGACGGCGAATATTACTACCTGGAGATTACGACGAGCTCGGGCGTCGTCAAGTCGGACATCACGCCGTTCACCGATGCTGCTTCGTCGTACGCGCCGGTCATCATCCGCGAGTTCAGCGGGAGCGGCCTGACGGAGGACCAAATCTCGATCGCCAAGTTCGGCGAGGACGGGAGCGAGGACGGCACCTTTAAGCTGAAGCTGGCGTTCGCTCAGAAGACGAAAGTGCTCTCCGTCATTCTTCGCGCGACGGATAAGGACGGCAAGGAAGCCCCGGGTATTTGGCGTACGAACCGGGCTGGTGTAGGCTGGCTGCTCGGGCTGAAGCAGGGGGACAAGATCGTCAATCCGGAATTCAACAAAGACGTGACGACGCCGGTAGGTTCGTTCCGGGGGACGGTCGATTTCACGCTGTACGCCAACAACAACGGTTCGATCAAGAACGGCCAATTCTATGTCATCGAGGTAGAGACCCAATTCGGCACGGTCATCTCCAAGCCGGTCGAATTCGGAAACAAGGATTCCGTTCACCTCGACAATACCGTGTTTCCGTTCAAGACGATCTCGCTCAAGCTGAACCAAACCGTGGCGTCCGTGGACGAGAAGAACGTCAAGCTTGACGTCGCCCCATTCTCGCTGGATGGCCGCACGATGGTGCCGCTGCGCTTCATCGGCGAAGCGTTCGGCGCGAAGGTGGATTGGGATAAGAAGGCGAACCGAATTACCATCGCGAAGGACGGCAGCACGATTCAGCTTGTTATCGATCAGAAGGAAGCCGAAGTTAACGGCGAGAAGGTGATGCTCGATTCGCCGGCCATCACGCGCAACAATGTCACGCTCGTGCCTGTTCGTTTCGTCAGCGAATCGTTGAAGATGAAAGTGTTCTTCGACGAAGGCGAAATTTTCGTCACGGACGCGCAGGAACAGTAGGCAATAGCGTAGCGCTAGCAGCAGCCGATACCAAACCACATTGCAGTTCTAACAAGGGTTCTCTTGACGCCACCATAGGCTGGCGACGGGGGGACCCTTGTCTGCGCGCGGCCTCGGTTACTTTTTGGTGGTCGCAGTTCACTTCCGAACAGCTCGCCTCTAGGCGCGCGACGCTCGATCACACATCAGCAGTCAAGTCGGGTGCTGCTCCATGCTTGCCATCTGCAAATGACGAACGCTATCAATATTTTACACCGGGATTGTTCAATTTTCTGGGTGTGGTTCATGGCTTAAGCTCTCTACAATAGGCTTTGACAGCGCTTACGGGAGAAGTAAGACGAACGAAGGAGGGAAAGGCGAAGATCAATCAAGCGCAGTCATCGGTTGCGATTATTGGAATGAGGAGGCTGGTTAGTGTGTCTAGTTTAAGGTGGAAGGCGAGAAGAATCCTCGCGCTGCTGCTGAGCGCGGCGATGCTGTTCTCGGTCGTCTTCACGATCAACGTGAAGAACTCCGAAGCGGCGGTGGCAAGCAACTTTAAGGCGGCCGTTATGGGACCGCTGTCGCAAGTGACGGATTGGAATGCATTCAAGTCCCAGCTGCAGACGCTCAAGAACAACAACGTGTACGCGATCACGCAGGACGTGTGGTGGGGATTGGTGGAAGGGGCGGGCGACAACCAATTCGACTGGAGCTATTATAAGCAGTATGCCAGCGTCGTCAAGGAGGTCGGTCTGAAGTGGATTCCGATCATCTCGACGCACAAATGCGGCGACAACGTCGGCGACGCATGCTTCGTCGAGATCCCTTCCTGGATCTGGAGCAAAGGAACCGCAGACGAGATGAAGGTGAAGAGCGAGACCGGTTACGTGAACAGCGAGGCGGTATCGCCGCTATGGAGCGGCGTTGGCCAGCAGTACAAGGAGCTGTACAGCGCATTCGCGGCTGCCTTCTCGGAGTACAAGTCGATTATTCCGAAAATCTACTTGAGCGGCGGGCCGTCCGGCGAGCTCCGCTTCCCGTCCTACTATCCGCCGGCTGGCTGGAGCTACCCGTCACGCGGAAAATTCCAGGTGTATTCGGAGAGCGCGAAGCAAGCGTTCCGCACGGCGATGAAGACGAAATACGGCTCGCTCAGCGGCATTAACGCCGCATGGGGAACAAGCCTGACCAACGAGAGCCAGATCAACCCGCCGTCGGACGGCGACGGCTTCTATACGAGCGGCGGCTACAACTCGGCTTACGGCAAGGACTTCCTGTCTTGGTACCAGGGCGTACTGGAGAATCACCTTGGCGTCATCGCGCAAGCCGCGCACGAGAGCTTCGATCCGGTGTTCAATGTGCCGATCGGGGCGAAGATCTCCGGCGTACATTGGCAGATGACGAACCCTACGATGCCGCACAGCGCGGAGCAGTCCGCGGGCTATTACGACTACAATCGGCTTATCCAGAAGTTCAAAGATACGAATATGGATCTAACGTTCACGTGCCTGGAGATGTACGATTCCGGCAGCGCGCCGAACTACAACATGCCTTCGACGCTCGTCGATCAAGTATCCGCAATCGCCAATAGCAAGGGCGTACGCCTGAACGGGGAGAACGCGCTGCCCGTCGGCGGATCGGGCGGGTTCTCCAAGATCGAGGAGAAGCTGACGAAATACGGGTATACCGGCTTCACGCTGCTGCGCATCAATAACGTGGTGAACAGCGATGGCTCGGCCACGGGCGAGATGGCGAATTTCAAGAACTACGTCGCCAAGTACTCCACGGCGGATGATAATACCGTCCCCAACTCGGTCACGGTCTACTACAAGAAAGGATTCGCCACGCCGTACATGCATTATCGTCCGGCAGGCGGCACATGGACGACCGCTCCGGGCGTCGCCATGGCGAATTCGGACGTCAGCGGCTATGCGGCGCTTACTGTTGATATCGGCTCCGCGACGCAGCTGGAAGCGGCCTTCAACAACGGCTCCGGCACATGGGACAGCAATGCGACGAAGAACTATCTCTTCGGCGTCGGCACGTTCACGTACACGCCGGGGGCGAACGGTGCGGCCGGCACGATCACATCGGGCAAACCATCCGGTGATGCGGGCACGGGCGCAAATACGGCGACGATCTATTACAAGAAAGGGTTCGCTACGCCTTATGCGCATTACCGGGTTGCAGGCGGCACATGGACGACGGCGCCTGGCGCGGCGATGGCGCAGTCTGACGTGACAGGCTACGCTTCGATTACGATTCCGCTCGGCAGCGCGGCGACGGTCGAAGTGGCGTTCAACAACGGCAGCGGCACGTGGGATAGCAATAACTCGCAGAACTATATCTTCCCGACAGGCACATCGACGTACACGCCGGGAACGAATGGCGCGGCCGGTACCATTACATCCGGGAAGCCGTCTGGAAATACGGGCACGGGCACGAATGCGGCAACGATCTATTACAAGAAGGGATTCGCCACGCCATACGCTCACTATCGGGTAGCTGGCGGCACATGGACGACGGCGCCGGGAACCGCGATGGCGGACTCCGACGTGAGCGGCTACGCGTCGATCACGATCGCGCTCGGCGGCGCGACATCGGTTGAAGTGGCCTTCAATAACGGCAGCGGCACGTGGGATAGCAACAATCAGCAGAACTATATCTTCCAGGCAGGCACGTCGACGTATACGCCGGGAACGAACGGCGCGGCGGGAACCATTACATCCGACAAGCCGTCCGTCGATCCAGGGACGGGCAATGGCGGCGGCGGAACACCTGTTGATCTGGCCGATTGGTCGACCAAGAGCATTTATTTCATCATGACCGACCGGTTCGTGAACGGCGACCCGAGCAATGACAACTATGGCGGATTCAATGCGAACAAATCGGACATGTCCAAATGGCACGGCGGCGATTTCCAGGGGATCATCAACAATTTGGACTATATCAAGAATATGGGCTTCAACGCGATCTGGATCACCCCTGTCCAAATGCAGCGAAGCGAGAACGCGTACCACGGCTATCATACGTATGATTTCTACGCGATCGATGGCCACCTCGGCACAATGGCCAAATTCCAGGAGCTGGTGAGTACGGCGCATAACAAAGGGATCGCCGTCATGCTGGATGTCGTCTTGAATCACACCGGCGATTTCAATAATAGCGGCTATGCGAAGGCGCCATTCAACAACGCGGACTGGTATCACCATAACGGCGACATCACGGGCGCGGATTACAATTCGAACAATCAATGGAAGATCGAGAACGGCGACGTGGCGGGCTTGGACGATTTGAACCAAGAGAATCCGGCCGTCATGAGCGAGCTGAAGAATTGGATCGGCTGGTTGAAGCGGGAATCCGGCGTGGACGGCTTGCGCGTGGATACGGCGAAGCATGTGCCGAAGTGGGCGCTGAGGGAATTCGACGCCGCGGCCAATACGTTCACGATTGGCGAAGTGTTCAGCGGGGACGCTGGTTATGTCGGCGGTTACAGCAATTATTTGGACGCGGTACTCGACTTCCCGATGTATTACACGATGAAAGACGTCTTCGGCAGTGATGCCTCTATGACGCTCATTCGCGACCGTTACGCGCAGGATGTCAACTACCGGGATACGAAGGTTAACGGTCTGTTCCTCGATAACCACGACGTGAAGCGGTTCTTGAATACGGCGACCGGCAATCCGTCCAACCGCAGCGACAAATGGCCGCAGCTGAAGGCGGCGCTGGGCTTCATGTTCACCTCGCGCGGCATTCCGATTGTGTATCAAGGCACGGAGCTGGGCTATTCCGGCGGCGATGATCCGAACAATCGCGAAGACGTGGTGCCGAACGCGAACCACGAGCTGTACAAATACATCGCCAAGCTGAATGGCGTGCGCAACGGCCATCCGGCGCTGCAGAACGGGACGCAGAAGGAGAAGGCGGCGGATAGCGCGTTCTACGCATTCCAGCGTTCGAAGGAAGGCGACGAGGCCGTCGTGCTGATCAACAATTCCTGGAGCAGCCAGACGAAGACGATCGGCAATCTGGAGAACTTGGCGAGCGGGACGCAGCTGCGGAATCAGCTGGGCTCGGACACGCTGACGGTCAACAACGGCTCGATCACCGCGACGCTCGGACCGAAAGAAATCAAGGTGTTCACCAAATAATTCGCTGCATGCGCTTTCAAGGCGCGAGGCTGTCTCCAGGAAGGCGGGGACAGCCTTTTTTTGGTTGGCTAGCGCATGTCGGCGCGGGAACCTATGCGGGAGGCAATGCTGTCAGGTTAAGGAAAAACGACCGGCGAAGCCATGCATGGCCTATAGTTGACAGGCTTATGTATTAGGAGTGACTTCAACCTCAACTGAAGCTTTGTCCGCAAGGACAAAAGCGTACCAGCTCGAAGTAACCCGCCGACCGCGAACAAACGAGCCAGCACGAAATGGGGAGTCCAGAGGGCGAAGTCTGAGCGTTTTCCAACGGAAAGCGCACTTCGGAAGCATATGCTTGGTTCCCCTCGGCGGAGGGGGAAGGGGGAGGGAACTTCCCCTCGATACAAAAAAACAGTCCCGCCACATTCATGACGGAACTGCTTTTCTATTTGGCGTCTTTGATTAAGCCGCTTGGGTCGTTTGCTTTTCCTTGCTTTTGCCGCCGGAGAGGAACCAGCCCGAGACCGCGATCACGATAAGCACGGCGTAGAAGGTAAGCTTCCAGGCTGTCGACTCGGCGAAATCATGCGGAATGACGTGGACCGAAGGATGCGCCAGCGTATGAACGGCAAGCTTGACGCCGACCCAGCCGACGATGCAGAATGCCGCGACCTCGAGCGCCGGACGGCTCTCCAGCAATTTCACGAACAACGTGGCGGCGAAGCGCATGATGACCAAGCCGATGAAGCCGCCAAGGAAGATAACGATGAAGTGTCCGCCGTCCATGCCGCCGATATTCGGCAAGCTTGTCGTCGGCAGCGCTACCGCCAGCGCGACGGCAGCCAGAATCGAGTCGATCGCGAACGCGATATCGGCGATTTCGACCTTGAGCACGGTCATCCAGAAGCCGCTCGGCTTGCGCTCTTTGTTCTCGCGCTTGGCCGCATCGTCTTCGCCTTTCTTCACAATCACTTTACGTAAAATATGATTGAGCGCGATGAACAACAGGTATAACGCGCCGATTGCCTGCACTTGCCAGACGTCCACGAGGAACGAGATGGCGAACAACGATGCGAAACGGAAGACGAACGCGCCGGCAAGACCGTAGAACAACGCTCGCTTGCGCTCCTGCTCCGGCAAATGCTTCACCATGATCGCCAGCACGAGCGCATTGTCGGCGGCAAGAAGACCCTCCAGCGCAATCAATACCAGCAATACCCAACCATACTCCAGCAACAATCCGAGTTCCATGTGGGATCCTCCTTAGAATAATGTAAAGTCTGACTCCAGCTTTCTTGCACAAAAGAAAAGAGACCTCTGCCTTGGAAAAGGCAAAGGTCTCGCTAACAGTGCCGGCGACCCGGCAGTGCCAATAAAGCCGGAGGCGCTACATGCAGCGCGCTCGTAATGACGACGTTATTGTACCAGCTACTCCCCTTTGGAGCGGTTCTTCCTATGCAATTGCGTAAAGTCTCTTATAGACAGGTGATACGGGGGACAACCGGCTTGGTTTCGCGAGTCGGAAAAAATTTTTGTGGCGGGCCGTAGCAATTCCATCTCGGCGATCCAGGTGAACGACGCGTCCGGCGGCGAGAGCCAAGCGGCCATCACGTCCCGATATCGGCTGGATACGGAAGTGTTCGAGCGCACGAGCGGCACGGATGTCAGCAGCACGAACGTCTGGTGGAAGAACAACGCGACCGTGAATGCGAAGGGACTTGCGGCGAGCGCCGCGGATTTCGTCAGTCTGACGCCGTCGCTGACACGGAACGCGGACGGATCGCCGAATCTATGCAACTTCCTGAAGCTTGCGGATACGAGCGATTTGAAAGGGGCGGGAACGCCAAGCGGAATGAATATCGGGGCAAGGTAAGGCGCTCCAGACGTCGATCGGGGCAGCGATCGAGGTCCTCTAGCACGAGATTTGACAGCCGACGCGTGACCGAGCACCGCGTGCCGGGAAGCGCACGGTACGGAATATGGTATTCCGCGCGAAGCAGCCCTATTAGGCCGGACGGACCCGTCGATATGGCTGCTTCGCGTGCTGCTGCGAAACGCCCGGCGTAGGTGAATTGGATGCTGGCCCAAAGTGTTCCTGGCCTGGGTTATCGTCCTGATAACAACGATGCTCGCCTCCATGGCTTTGCCGTGGACGGTGTGGTTCACTTTCTTCTGGGGACTTTCATACGACGCTTTAAGCTGCTGCACATGGACGAGGGAGTCCAATCAGTGGACCGTGGGGCACGCATCCTAAGACGAACTGTTAACTTTCCGCCCCCTGTTGACAGCGAGCATAGTCCTCTATATACTGTAACTAAAGTTATAACAGTAACTTATTTGATTACAGTTAATAGATGGAGGAATGATGGAGATGACACAGAAAGTTGGAGCGGATTTCCACGCCTTGATTTCGGAGCGGCAGTCGATTCGCAGTTATGATCCGAGCGTATCGATATCGGAGGAAGAGCTGAAGGAGCTGCTACGCGAAGCGACGCTGGCGCCGTCCTCTTCGAACTTGCAGCCATGGCGTTTCGTTGTGGTGACGGATCCGGCGGTCAAGGCGGAGTTATTACCGATCGCCAACAACCAGCAGCAAGTGGTCGACGCGGCTGCGACGGTTATTCTGCTCGGCGACACCGAAGCTTATAAGCGCGCGGATCGTATTTACGACTTGTCCGTCGAAGCGGGGATGCCTAAGGAAGCCCGCGATGCCTATGTACCTCGGATGAAGGAATACTACCGGACGATGTCCCCGGAGACGGCGCGCAGCGTGGCGTTGATCGATGGCGGCCTGGTCGCGATGCAGCTGATGCTGGCGGCCAAGGCGAGAGGCTACGATACCGTGCCGATGGGCGGCTTCTCGCATGAGAAGCTGATCGAGCACTTCCAGATTCCGGCGCATCTGATTCCGGTCATGCTCATCTCGATCGGCAAAGCCGCGGGTCAAGGCTATCCGAAAGCGCGTCTTCCGATCGAAGAAGTGACATCCTGGAACAAACTGGACCAATAATAACAAATAGCTCTCCCTGAACGGGGGATGCCGGTAAGACCCCCTTGTCTGGGCAAGACGAGGGGGTCTTTGTCTGCTGCGGCGTTACTTGCAGCGTTCAGCAGATTAGGCGAACATATGGGCGCGAGACAGGGATAAGCCTACCGCTTAAATACTTTTACGAAATTTTTAGGATGCCTTTGAAGGAAATGGCCTGGCGTGCATGGTAATGTAATAGTTAGACATCTACGGAAAAGGTGGTTATGACCTTGCAAATTACCGATATCAGACTCCGATCCACGAATAACGACGGCCGTATGAAAGCTATTGCGTCCATTACCTTCGACGGCGAATTCGTCGTCCACGACATCCGCGTCATCGAGATGGAGGGCCGGCTGTTCGTAGCCATGCCAAGCAAGCGTACGCCGGATGGTCAATTCCGCGATATCGCGCATCCGATTACGCCAGCCGCGCGGGAGAAGATCCAAGCGGCCGTACTGGCCGAATACGAGCGGTCGGGCAGCTTGGCCGAACAGCAAGGCGAAGAGATCGCCTAACCAATCGCCTAACCGGCGGAAGCGTCTTACTCGGCGGCATGATCGGAACCTGTATCCTCCCAATAAAGCAATCGGAAAGAGCCGCTGCGGACGCAGCGGCTCTTTCGTCTTCCCCGCGGCATGACCTCGCATCGCGCGCCGCAAGGACACTTACCTCATTCCTTCCCGAGCTTATCCATCCAGGCCGTCATGGCGTCCGCCACGGCATCGACTTGCGCTTCGGGCGTGATATCCGCCTCGTTATCCCCTCTTTGCATGCCATACATGCCGAATTGACCGTGGTTGGCGCCTTCGATCGCGACATATGTCGTATCCGCCGGCAGGTTGGATTTGGCGTCCGTCCAGCTGCCTTGATTCATGACGCCGTCTCGGGTGCCCGTGATTTGCAGCGCGGAGAGCGACGATCCGCTCAGACTGCCGCCGTCGTCCGCGTAAGAGGCCAGGAAATAGACGCCTTCGATCGCGTCTTGGTGCTTGGCGGCATAGCGTGCCGCGAATACGCCGCCTAACGAATGACCGCCGATGACATAGCGGTCCTCGGGACGGTTCGCGATGATGCCATACGCCCGGTTCGCGCCGAACATGGCGAGATTAAGCGGCATCGAGAAAATATAGACGCGGTGGCCGCGCTCCGCAATTGCTCTGGCGAGCGGAGCGTAGCCTGCCGGCTCGACCAAGCCGCCGGGGTAGAAGATGACCGCTGGCTGCCGCGCTTCGCCCGAAGCGGGTTCGAAGTAGTACCCGTCCGGCTGAATAACGGCCATTACGCCGCCTACGCTTTGAAGCGCGGCAACTGCGTCTTCCTGGGGCTCGTATGTCAGCTGGTCCAGCGCGATGAAGGCGCCGGCGACGAGCAAGATGACAATCACGGCTGTCCAGTAGAGCGCTTTGCGCCATCTGCGGCGCGCTGGTTTGTCTTTCACCCGAGTCAAGGCGTTCGTTGAATCATTCGCTGAATCTTTCGTTGGATCGCTCATAGCAGAACCATCTCCTTGCGACTTCGTTGTCGGTCATAAAATATTATACCCTAAGGTTAGTTTATTTGATCGTGAACGTTGCATGAACCGCCTGAATTCGAACCTCGACGCTTTTGTATATGAAAACTCCTCTAATAAATCGTGTTCCGATTTGTAGCAAGAGACTTTATAATAGGGGTCACTTTCCGCGCATAAGGGGGTATTTATGCCAAAATCACTGCAGTACGTCAGGCATCCGCTCGGGCCTAAGTCGCTGCGCCGAACGCTAGTCGTCTATTTAATGATCGCCTGCATGCTGCCGCTCGTGCTTGTCGGCATCGTGACGTACACCTCGATATACGACATGTTGACGAACAAGATTAAGAGCGGGATCAGCGCCAGTTTGAAGCAGGAAGCCGGCGCGCTCGAGAATTTGATCAGCAACTTGGACTTCGCCTCGAAGCAGTTCGCGCTCGACGATCAATTGGCTGGCGAAGTCTCCGCTTTTCTTCAGGAGACCCAAGTGTACAAGAAATCCGAAATCATGACCCGAATTAGCCAGAAGATGAATCTGGTGAACTTCACGAACCCTTATCTGGGATTGACCGCCTATGTCATGCCCGAAGCGGAGGACCCGATTCTGTTCGCGAATTTGAGCGTCACGCCCGAATTCGACCTCGCTTCGTTCCGGTCGTTCGCGAAATACAACGGCGCCAGCTACAACGGACCTCACCGAACCATGTACAACTATGGGGCGAACATCGTGTTCTCCTCCTTGCGTCCCGTACGCATCGAGGGCGATCGCAAAATCTATGTGTATTTGGAATCGAACTACAATTTGTTTCGCAAAATTTTGAATCCGGAATCCTACGGCGTCGAGGTATCGCATCTGCTGATTAACGAGCAGGGCGAAGTAGCGTATGTCGAGAACGATGAAGCGCCGATCCCGACGAGTCAGCCAAGCTGGCGGGATGCCTCCATGCTGCACGAGGAATACAAGGGCTACCACATGTTCCGCTATAAAAGCGAGCAGGGTTGGGAGCTCATCACCGCCGTGCAAAAATCGACGTTCAACAGCGAGCTGCGGCTTTGGTTCACGAAGATGGTGCTGCTCGCGTTCGCGATGCTGGTATTCGCCGGCTTAATCGCGATGCTGATCTGGCGGAAGGTGTATCGTCCGCTGCGGAAAGTGAACGCCGAGATCGTCCGCATGGCGGAGAACCGAATGGCACCTGTCGCATTCACTCGCATCGAGGAGTTCGATCTGCTGCTCGTGAACTTCCAGGAGATGAAGACGAAGGTGAACGATCTGATCGATGCCGCCGAACGGAACGAGCAGCAGCGCAGCCAGCTCGAGATCGAGAAGCTGCTCAGCCAGATCAATCCGCATTTCCTGCACAATACGCTCAATTCGGTGCAATGGCTGGCTCGGATGAACGGACAGAAGGAGATCGACAAGCTGGTGACGCTGCTCGTGAAGGTGCTGCATTATAACCTGGGCAAGCAAAGCCTCATCGTGACGCTGCGGGAGGAACTGGAAGCGCTTCATCATTACATGGAGCTGCAGCGGGTCCGGTATGATTATGAGTTCGATTTCATTGTCGAGACAGACGAGACGCTGCTGGACGCGGCGATCCCGCGGTTCCTGCTTCAGCCGCTAGTGGAGAACGCGATCTATCACGGCGGCAGCGAGCAGACCGGCCGCGTCGCCGTGACGATCCGCGGGATTGGCCGGGATCGCATGGAGGTTGTCGTTCGCGACAACGGAAGCGGCATGACGGAGGAGGAGACGAAGCGTCTGCTGAAGGACGATCCGAAGGAAGCCAGGCGCGGGCTTGGTATCGGTCTGTCCTATGTAAGCCGGCTGCTGGAACGCTATTACGGCGGTGATGCGACGCTTACGATCAAGAGCCGGCCTGGCGCCGGGACGCAGGTGATCATCGCGCTGCCCGCAAGAGGAAAGGAGCATCTGGAATGATAAGAGCCATCGTCGTGGACGACGAGAAGCTGGTGCGCAAAGGGTTTATATCGATGATCGAATGGGCGCGTTACGGGATCGTCATCGCAGGGGAGGCGGCGGATG
The DNA here is from genome assembly GCF_042431225.1 of Paenibacillus aurantiacus. Classification (NCBI taxonomy): domain Bacteria; kingdom Bacillati; phylum Bacillota; class Bacilli; order Caryophanales; family Paenibacillaceae; genus Paenibacillus; species Paenibacillus aurantiacus. The sequence goes on from NZ_JBHMDO010000028.1 coordinate 69,035, forward strand.
CCAAGTCTGCGCTCGCGCTGCTGGACGCCATGCCGGTGGACCTCATGTTCACCGATATTACGATGCCAGGTCAGTCGGGCTTCGAACTGATCAAGCAGGCGCGGCGGCAATATCCCCGGATGCAAGCCGTCGTGCTCACGTGCCATCATGAATTCGATTACGTGCAAGAGGCGCTGCGGCTCGGAGCGATCGACTATATCGTCAAAACGTTGTTCGAGCTGGACAATACCGACGAGGTGATGAATCGGATCGTGGAGCGTTACCGGTGGGAGCTGAACAGCCGAAAGACGGAGGACGCCATGGAGAGCGGGAGCTGGGAGGCGGATTCCGCCGTCGTGTTCGTACCGGCCGCGGAAGCGGACGTCGCGGAGCTGTATCGGCTGCCGCTGATCCAGCGCGCCTCGCGCCTTGTACAGGCGGGGCAGAACTGGCTCGTCCCCCTGCATGAACCGATTCCGAGATCGGAATGGCGCCAGGAGGCGGACAAGCTGCAGGGCTGGAAGGCGGCCTTCGTGATCGGGCTGTCCGAAAGATCCCAGCCTGAGATCGAGACGGCGCTTGCGCGCGGCGTCGAGACAGCGCTGTTCTATGCCCAGAGCGCATCCCATGCCCTTCCGACGTTTGCCTTCGATACGTTGGCGGGCGTGAAGACGAGGTCCGCAGAGGTGACGGTCCGATTGGGCGAACAGCTGACATGGACGCTGTCCACGCGCGAATTCCGGACGCTCGCGGATCGGATCGAAGCGGAGCGTCCATCGCCCGCAAGGCTGGCCGCGGATGCGGAGGAGCTGTGCCACTCTTGGCAGACATTGCTTCTGACTCCGGATGAAGCGAGGGAGCTCGCCGCGCAGATCCTGCAATGCCGGTCGTGGGCGGATTGGCAGCCATGGCTGCGCCGCTTCGCCGATTGCGCGCAGCGCCGTATGGTCGAGCTCTCGCTGTCCAAGGAAGTCATGCAATGCTTGATCGGCGCCGTGCAGCTGATGCGGTCGGAGGCCGGAAGCCGGATTAACCAGCACGAGGTCGCCGCACGCGTCGGCATGAGCCGAAGCTATTTCAGCCAATGTTTCGCCCGGTTCGCGCGAGAGTCCTTCGGAGAGGTGCTGCGCGGCATGCGTCTCGAGCAGGCGAAGAAGCTGCTGCTCGAGACGGATGAGCCGATCTATTCAGTCGCCTCGCTCGCCGGATTCGATGATGACAAGTATTTTAGCCGGCTGTTCCGCGATCGGGTCGGGATGCTGCCGACCGAGTTTCGGGCAAGCGGTGGGAAAACGGTTTAGCAGAAGGGGAATTTTGTTGACGGTTTCCATACTGTCAAGAGGCAGCGGCAGTCGATTTTCTCTCTCGGGCGAAGCTGCCGATCCCCTACAATGAAAGCGTAAACAAACGCGATGAACATCGAAACGGGGGATAGCATGAAACCGAAATTATGGCTGGTAACCTCGATGGCGCTCGTAATGGCGCTCAGCGCCTGCTCGAACGGGGGAAGCAATAACGAGCCTGCGAACGAAGGCGGCAATAATGGCAAGGCGGCGAACAATTCATCCGCGACCAGTGAAGGGAACGCGGAAGCTGGGGCCAAATCCAGTGACGAGCTCGCCTACGAGAAAGTAACGGAGCCGATTACCGTCAATATTGGATTCCGGGCGCCAGACGACAAGCTGCCCGAAGGCGAATCCAATGACAACAACATTATTTCGCGCTATTTGGAGAGCATCACCGGCATTAAAGTCGTTCATACATGGGAAGCCAAGGGCGAGGATCCATTCAAGCAGAAGGTTAATCTCGCGATCGCGAGCAACGATCTGCCGGACGCGCTCGTCGTCGACCGCAACCAGCTGCGCAAGCTGATCGACAACGGCATGCTGGAGGATCTGACGGAAGAATACGAGAAGTACGGCTCCCAACTGGTCAAGGATATGTACGATTCTACGAAAGGGCTCGCGCTGGCCGACGCCACCGTGGACGACAAGCTGTATGGCTTGCCTAACGTCGCAATCGAGGCCGACGCGCCGTCGCTGCTGTGGATTCGTCAGGATTGGCTCGACAAGCTGAAGCTGCCCGCGCCGAAGACGATCGCGGATTTGGAGAAGATCGCGGACGCGTTCGCCAATCAAGATCCGGATGGCAATGGCAAGAAGGATACGGTCGGCTTGACCGGCGACAAAATGGTCGTCTACGGCCAGAAGCCGAACCCGAACGGCTTCGATACGATCTTCAGCGCGTTCCGCGCCTTCCCTAAGAATTGGATTAAGGACGCCTCGGGCAATGTCGTGTACGGTTCCGTCCAACCGGAGAACAAGGAAGCGCTCGCGCTGCTCGCGGACTGGTATAAGCGGGGGCTGATCGACCCGCAGTTCGCGTTGTACAAGGAGACGCAGGAGCCAATCGTCGCCAACAAGACCGGTTTGTTCTTCGGCCCGTGGTGGATGCCGTACTGGCCGCTGGCCGACTCCGTCGCCAACGACACGAAAGCGGATTGGCGGGCGTATGCCGCTCCAGCGGACGAGAGCGGTAAATTCGTGACTCATATGGCGCCGGTGACCGACCGCTATTTGGTCGTGCGCAAAGGCTATGAGCATCCGGAGGCGGTCGTGAAGCTGCTGAACGCCTTCACCCGCCTGGAGCGCAGGCAGGACCCGAACGCGGCCGAAGTAAAGAAGCTCGACGATTTCGCGGCGGAGACGGGCGTGCACGTGCGCAACTTCTATCCGTTCGACCTGCTGCTCGATTACTCCGACGCGGTCGTCCAGCGCTATGAGAACGTGCAGAAGGCGTTGAAGGGCGAGCTCGACCCGAATTCATTCGACCCGGATACGAAGCTTGTCTATGACTATACGGTCGCGGAGAAGGAGAATCCGAAGAAGAACATGGATGCGTGGAAGGCGGCCAAAGCCTACGAGCTTGGCGGCGGCGTTCTGTTCGGCACGGACATGGAGAAGGTATACAGCGTCTTCTACGGCATGACCCGCACGATGGAGATGAAGTGGACGACGCTGGAGAAGCTCGAGAACGAGACGTTCCTCAAAATTATCGTCGGCGATCTGCCGGTGTCCGCCTTCGACGATTTCGCGGCGCAATGGCAGAAGCTCGGCGGAGACCAGATCACGAAGGAAGTCGCCGACATCGTAAACGGCAAATAAGGCGGTGTCACGTATGTATTCTCGCAAAAACGCGCTTCATTATCATGCGATGGTGCTCCCCGGCATCCTGCTGCTGCTCTTGTTCAGCGTCGTGCCGATCGGGTTTGCCGTCATCGCGTTCCAGAATTTCAAGCCGGGCCGGGGTATCTCCGGCTCGGAATGGATCGGACTTGAGAACTTTCATTACTTGTTCCAGCTGCCGGACAGCCGGCTTATTTTCTTCAACACGATCTTCCTGGCGGTGCTCAAAATCGCCGCGAACCTGATCGTGCCGCTTATCTTCGCGCTGCTGCTCAACGAGGTGCGAGTCCGGTTCTTGCGCAAGTCGATCCAGACGATCGTCTATTTGCCCCACTTCATCTCGTGGGTGCTGCTGGCCACGATATTCTTCGACGTCTTCTCGCTGGAGGGTATCGTGAATCAGGCGCTCGGGTTGTTCGGCGTCGATCCGGTTCTGTTCTATGCGAGCAACCGGTGGTTCCCGGCGATCATCGTCGCCACGGACGTGTGGAAGGAGTTCGGGTTCAACGCCATCGTCTATCTGGCCGCGCTGACCGGGATCAATCCCGCGCTGTACGAAGCGGCCGGCATTGACGGCGCCTCGCGCTTCCGGCAGCTGTGGCACGTGACGCTGCCCGGCGTGAAGACGACCGTCATTCTGCTGGCGACGCTGGCGCTCGGCAACGTCATGAATGCGAATTTCGACCAAATCTTCAACATGTATAACCCGCTTGTGTACCAATCGTCCGACATTATCGACACGTACGTGTACCGGGTCGGTCTGAATGATCTACAGTACAGTCTAGGCACGGCCGTCGGCCTCCTGAAATCGGTCGTCAGCTTCATTCTCGTCGTGCTCTCGTACGTGCTGGCCAGCCGATTCGCGGGCTACCGGATTTTCTAATGAACGATGCAAAGAGGTGACTTCTTGTGGTAGGCCAAAACAGCGTCCGAAACCGGATCATCGACGGCGCGATCCTGGCGGTCCTCTTCCTCATCACGATCGCTTGCTTGATCCCGCTGCTCCATACGGTCGCGGTGTCGTTCAGCGACAAGACGGCGGCCGATGCGGGCCGCGTATTCCTGACGCCGATCAAAGCGACGACGGCCAGCTACGCGAAGGTGCTGGATGACGGGCAATTTTTCCGGGCGTTCCTGATCTCGGTGCAGCGCGTGCTGCTGGGCGGCTTGCTGAACTTCGTGCTGACCGTCATGATGGCGTTCGCGCTGTCGAAGGATGCCAGGCAGTTCCCGATGCGCAACGTCTACATGTGGTTCCTTGTCTTCACGATGCTGTTCAGCGGCGGTATCGTCCCTTGGTTCATGACGATCAAATATTACGGCCTGCTCGATTCGATCTGGGCGCTCGTGCTGCCCCATGCCGTGCAGGTGTTCAACGTCATCTTGCTCATGAACTTCTTCCGCAACTTGCCCAAGGAGCTGAACGAAGCGGCCGAGATGGATGGGGCGGGACCGTGGTATGTCATGATCAGGCTGTACATTCCGCTGTCGCTGCCGTCGATCGCGACGGTAACGCTGTTCAGCATCGTGTTCCATTGGAATTCGTTCTTCGATGGACTCGTGCTCATGAGCAAGCAGGACCATTACCCGCTGCAAACGTATATCCAGACGCTCGTCGCTCAGATCAGCGCCCAGGCGATGACGAGCATGTCGCCGGAGCAGCTGGCCGAGGCGATGGCCGTGTCCAACCGGACGTTCAACGCGGCGAAAATCATCGTCTCGATGATTCCGATCCTGCTCATCTATCCGTTCATTCAGCGCTTCTTCATTCACGGTATTACGCTTGGCTCCGTGAAAGAGTAGGGGCGCGCGGCATTCGGATAATCATAGATTTCCATCTGCGAAGGGCAGTCGGCCGATTAGGCCGACTGCCCTTTTTGCGCTGCGCTTCGAACGAAGGCGGCGCATCTGCCGATTCACTCGAGCAGCGTCGAGACACGCTTCTCATCGTCAGCTTGCCGCTGCGCCTCGCTCAGCTCCTCCTTGAATTTCTCCTTGATCTGCGCCTTGTCGCCATACACGAAGAGCACATCCCCTTCCGCCAGCGTTTCCTGCCGGACGCTTGTTCGCAGATGAACTTGTCCGCGCTTAATATAGAGCAGGTTGACGTCTTCCTCTTCGCCGAATACGTCGCGGGCTTGACGGCCGATATGGCCGGAATGCTCGTGGAGAGAGACTGCGGCGAACAGATCGTTGTCGCGGACATAGAGCACTTCTTGGATGGGCAGCTCGTGCAGTTGGAAGTCCTGCTGCAGATGTTTCTCGAACAGGGGGGAGGCCTTAGCATGGAACCGGCGGTGCTTCACAATGAAGCAGACGAGCAGCAGCGACGCGGTCGCGATCAGCAGTTGGGGGATGCGGAAATCGTCGGCCAGTATGTTCGTGATGGACGAGATCACGACCGCCAAGGAGAAGGCGCCGAACAGAATCAGCGCAATGCCGATTTTGCGCCGGATCGGGTGGCGGAGGATGAGCTCGGATTCCTTGGTCGTGAATCCCGTTCCGGTCAGCATCGAGATGACCTGGAAGCGGGAGATGTCCCGCTTCAGACCGGTGACGATGAGCAGCTCGCTCGAGATTTCGACGACAAGGGTCATGATGACGAAATAGATAAAGATAAAGACGAGTCCGGACATGCGAATCACCTCGGAGGTTCAGGTAGGGCGTCACGCAGGGGAGGAACAAATGGACGGCACCCGCGTTGCTCGTTAATAAACGCAAATCCGCGTGGACGAAGCAGCGATTCGCCCCTGAAATAAATATGAACTCGTGGCGAGAGCTAACCGGAGACAATCCGGTTAGCTCTTTTCGTTTCGCTAAGATCGATGGCCGGAGTCATCCGGTCGGCGCTCTTTTCCGTTTCCTGCCGTAACGCGCGATGCCGACGTCTCACGTTCATTTTTTATAAAAATCCGTAGATTTATTGCAAAGACTCCGGCTGGCCCAATCTCCTAAGATTAATCTATCGCTTCATCACCAATCGAAAGGGGATAACGAACAAGATGAGAAAAGCGCTTACGCTCATCATGATGACGATGCTCGTCGTCGTGCTCGCGGCTTGCGGAGGCGGCAACGGCGGAGCCAATAATACGGGCAACGCCGGTAACACGGGAGGCAATGCGGCGGCGGAAGGAAACGCAACCGAAAGCGGAGGAGGCGGCGGCAAGGGCAAAGTCGGGATCGCGATGCCGACCAAGTCGTCCGAACGCTGGGTCGCCGACGGCGACAACATGAAGAAGGAGTTCGAGACGCTCGGCTACGAGGTCGACCTGCAGTACGCGGAGGATGTCATCGAGAATCAAGTGTCGCAAATCGAGAACATGATCACCAAAGGCGCGAAGGTGCTCGTCATCGCTTCGATCGACGGCGAATCGCTGACCGACGTGCTGCAGAAGGCGGCCGATCAAGACATTAAAGTCATCGCCTACGACCGGCTGATCAAGAACACCGAGCATGTCAGCTACTACGCGACGTTCGACAACTTCAAGGTCGGCGTGCTTCAAGCCTCCTACTTGGAAGATAAGCTGGGGCTCAAGGATGGCAAAGGGCCGTTCAACATCGAGCTGTTCGCGGGCTCGCCGGACGACAACAACGCGTACTTCTTCTTCGATGGCGCGATGTCTGTACTGAAGCCCTATATCGACAATGGCAAGCTCGTCGTCAAGAGCAAGCAGACGAGCATGGAGCAGGTCGCGACGCTCCGCTGGGACGGCGCCACCGCCCAATCCCGGATGGACAATCTGCTGAGCGCGAATTATGCGGACGACGTCGTTCACGCGGTGCTGTCGCCTTATGACGGTATCAGCATCGGGATCATCTCTTCGCTTAAAGGCGTTGGCTACGGATCCGGCGACAAGCCGATGCCGATCATTAGCGGCCAAGACGCGGAGCTGGCTTCGATCAAATCGATCATTGCCGGCGAGCAGACGTCGACCGTGTTCAAGGATACGCGCGAGCTGGCCAAGGTCGCGGTGAAGATGGCCGAGGCGGTCATCGAAGGCAAGGAAGCGGAAGTGAACGATACGAAGACGTACGACAACGGCGTGAAGGTCGTGCCGTCCTTCCTGCTGGAGCCGGTATCGGTGGACAAAGAGAACTACAAGCAAGTTCTTGTCGATTCGGGCTACTACACGGAAGATGAATTGAAATAATTGAATTAATGGCAGGACGCGGTTAGAGAGGATGCGTTTCTTGCGGGTGCCGCCATGGATGCCCGCGAGATCCGTCCTTCATATTTCGAGGGGCTGGTGACGGCTACGATGAACGTACTATTGGAAATGCGCAACATCACCAAAACCTTCCCCGGCGTGAAGGCGCTCGGGAATGTCAATTTGAAGGTCAAAGAAGGCGAAATCCATGCGCTTATGGGCGAGAACGGCGCCGGCAAATCGACGCTCATGAAGGTGCTCTCCGGCGTCTATCCGCACGGATCCTACGAAGGCGATATTTTGTTTAATGGAACGGTGTGCGAATTCCGTTCGATCCGGCACAGCGAGGAGCTCGGAATCGTCATCATTCACCAGGAGCTTGCGCTCATTCCGCAGCTGTCCATTGCAGAAAATATCTTCCTCGGCAACGAGCAGGCGAAGCGAGGCGTCATCGATTGGAATGAAACGACGGTCCGGACGCTGGAGCTGCTCAAGAAGGTGGGCCTAAGCGAGAATCCGAATACGGAAGCCGGCTCGATCGGCGTCGGCAAGCAGCAGCTCGTCGAGATCGCCAAGGCGCTGTCCAAGAAGGTCAAGCTGCTCATCCTGGATGAGCCGACGGCCGCTTTGAATGAGGAAGACAGCGAGAATCTGCTGCGGCTGATGCTCGCGTTCAAGGAGCAAGGCATCACCTCGATCATCATTTCGCACAAGCTCAACGAGATCATGAAGGTGGCGGATTCCATCACGATTCTGCGCGACGGCCATACGATCGAGACGCTGGACGTGCGAGCCGATCGCATTACCGAGGAGCGGATTATCCGCGGCATGGTCGGCCGAGACCTGACGCACCGTTATCCGGAACGCGAGCCGAAGATCGGGGGGACGCTGTTCGAAGCGAAGCATTGGACGGTCTATCATCCGTCGCAGGGCGATCGCAAGGTCGTCGATGATGTCAGCTTCGAGGTCAAGCGGGGCGAGATCGTCGGCATCGCCGGCCTCATGGGGGCGGGCAGAACGGAGCTTGCGATGAGCATCTTCGGCCGAGCGTACGGGAAGCGGATCAGCGGGCAGCTGTTCAAGGAAGGTCAGGAGCTGAAGCTGAACGACATCAGCCAAGCGATCGAGGCCGGCATCGCTTACGTGACCGAGGACCGCAAGGAGTACGGCCTGATTCTCATGGATGACATCAAACGGAATACGACGCTGGCCAATCTGAAGCATATCTCCAAATGGTTCGTCGTCGACGATAACCGCGAAGTGGTCGAGGCCGAAGGGTTCCGCGGCCGCATGAAGATCAAGACGCCGAGCATTCATCAGAAGACGGGCAACCTGAGCGGCGGCAATCAGCAGAAGGTCGTGCTCAGCAAATGGATATTCACCGGTCCGGATCTGCTGATTCTCGACGAGCCGACGCGCGGCATCGACGTCGGGGCGAAATTCGAAATTTATACCATCATCAATGAGCTCGCCGATCAAGGCAAAGGCATCCTGATGATCTCCTCCGAGCTACCCGAGCTGCTCGGCATGTGCGATCGCATCTACGTGATGAACGAAGGACGTCTCACCGGCGTCGTGCCGCGAAGGGAAGCGAGCCAAGAGGTCTTGATGAAATACATGACAAGCAGGGGGTAGGACGGCATGGCAACCGCGCTTCGCGCCATTCGCGGCAATGTTCGGCAGTACGGCATGATTATTGCCCTTATTTTCATTATGCTGCTGTTCCAGTTTCTATCGGACGGCATATTGCTCAAGCCGCTTAACATTACGAACTTGATTCTCCAGAATAGCTACATTCTTATTCTAGCAATCGGCATGCTGCTCGTGATCATTACCGGCCATATCGACCTGTCCGTCGGTTCGGTCGCGGCGTTCGTGGGCGCCATGTCGGCCATCATGATGGTCAATCATCAGATGCCGTTCCCGATCGCGATGGCGCTGTCGCTGCTGATCGGCGCGGCGGTCGGCGCTTGGCAGGGCTTCTGGGTCGCCTATGTGCGCATTCCTTCCTTTATCGTGACGCTGGCGGGGATGCTGCTGTTCAGAGGACTTACGATGCTCGTGCTGGACGGGAAGTCCGTCGCGCCGTTCTCCGACGGCTTCCGTTCGATGAGCACCGGCTTCATCCCGAACCTGCCGGGGCAGTGGAGCCTCCATATGGTCACGTTGATCGCCGGCATCGTACTGTCCATGCTGTATATCTTCATGGAATGGCGGGCGAGACTCATCCAGAAGCGTTACCGATTCGAGTTGCTGCCAATCCCGCTCTATATGGCCAAGCTGATCGCCATCGTGCTGGTGATCAATCTGTTCACCTATGTTCTCGCGTCGTATAAAGGGCTGCCGAACATTCTCATTCTGCTGCTTGCGCTCGTCGCGGTCTACACGTTCGTCATGCGCAAAACGATTATGGGGCGTCATATTTATGCGCTGGGCGGCAACGAGAAGGCGGCGAAGCTGTCGGGCGTGAAGACAAAGAAGGTAACGTTCTGGGTATTCGTCAACATGGGCGTCATGGCGGCGCTCGCCGGGCTCGTATTCGCAGCGCGTCTGAATGCCGCCACCCCGAAGGCTGGGGTCAACTTCGAACTGGATGCGATCGCGGCGGCGTTCATCGGCGGCGCATCGGCCAGCGGAGGCGTCGGCACGGTCATCGGCGCGATCATCGGCGGCCTTGTGATGGGCGTCATGAATAACGGCATGTCGCTCATCGGGCTCGGCATCGATTATCAACAGGGGATTAAAGGACTCGTGCTGCTGCTGGCGGTCGCCTTCGATTTGTATAACAAAAACAAAGCCTCATGAAGTTAGGTGAAAAACGACCGTAGGTCAAGTAGTGTTCACGGGACTTCTTGAGAATTCCACGCCATAGGAAAGGCGCGGCTAAGGCGCAAGCATGCGCGAAAGCCGCGTTTTTGCCGTTTCTATGACGTATGCGCTTTCATTAGAGAATGCTATAATGGGATGCGATTATGCTGCATACCGGGAGGGATCGTTGTGAAGAAGCTCCTGCTTCTGTATTTGGTGTTGATCGTCACCTTCATGGCCTACCTCTACACCGCTTATTTCCGAGGCGGCGACGATGGTCTTCATGCCGTGACCGGTCTACACGGTGAGCGGGACGAGAAGTACGTGATGGTCAATTTTTTGACCGGCATCGATTATTGGAAGAACGCGCTCAAAGGATTCGAGGATGCGGCCGAGTCGCTTGGCGTCTCCGTGGAATACCGGGGCTCCACGCAATACGACGTGCACGAGGAGGCGATGGTGCTTGAGCAGGTCATCGCGCGCAAGCCGGCCGGGATCGCCGTGAGCGCCATTAATTCGGAGGCGCTGAACGCCGCCATCGACAAGGCGGCCGAAGCCGGCATCCCCGTCGTTATGTTCGATTCGGACGCGCCGAACAGCAAGGCGCTGTCGTTCCTTGGGACGGATAACTACAACGCAGGCGCAGCGGCGGGCCGCCATATGGCGGAGCTAGTCGGCAAGGAAGGGAAAGTAGGCATTATTACGCATCCGAACCAGCTGAACCATCAGGAGCGGACCAAAGGATTCGACGAGACGCTGCGCAAAGAATTCCCCGGCCTTACGCTGGTGAGCATCGCCGACGGCAAGGGCGATCAGCTCGAGTCGGAGAAGCAGGCGCTTGCGATGATGCGGATTCATCCGGATCTGAAGGGGATCTTCGTGACCGAGGCCAACGGCGGCGTCGGCGCGGGTAACGCGGTGCTGAAGGAAGGCAAGCTTCGCCAGGTTCGCATCATAAGCTTCGATACGAACAAAGGGACGCTCGATATGGTCAAGAGCGGAACAATCGCGGCGACACTGGCCCAGGGAACGTGGAACATGGGCTATTGGTCGCTCATGCAGCTCTTTCACGTACATCACGGACTAAGCGGAGACTCGACGGAATTGCGGGATGCGGGAGCCTTCCCCTTGCCCGCCTACGTTGATACAGGAATCAGCGTAGTGACCCGTGCGAACGTTGACCGTTATTATGCCAAGTAGCGAAGCGATTGCGGCTCGCTAGGCGATCGGAAGGAAGGGAGAATCTCGTGCCTGTCAAATGGCTTCAGCTCAATAACTGGTCCATCCGCAACAAGTTAATCGTTCACTTCCTGTTGATCAGTACGCTTCCAGCCTTGTGCATCGGGATTCTAATCGCTTGGGCGACGAACGGCACGATCGAGAAGCAGGTCAACGATCATACCGGGCAGCTGATCGGCAATGTGAACAAGTCGCTTGACCACTATGCGTCGAATTTGCAAAGCATCACGTATTTCATCGCGATGAATCCGGATATCCAAGCCTTTCTCAACAAAGGTCCCGCGGCGATTGCCGGCGACGAGGTCCAGTACCGGACGAGCAAATTTCTAGAAGGGTTCACGACGCTGTACAGCGAAGTAGCCGGCATTATGGTCGTCAATGCGAAGGGCGAGTATGTGAGCAACGACATGTATGCGCGCAACAATCGCAAGCTGACGGAGGAGAGCTGGTATCAAGAGGCGGTCGGCGGCCAAGGTATTTTCCGCTTGATCGGCCATCCGTCCGGCCGGGGGGTCATCACGCATGCGAATTACAAGGATAGCGAGATCGTCTCCGGCGTCCGGGCGATTCTGCAGCCCGAGTCGCAGCGGACGGAAGGCGTCGTGCTGATCGATCTGAAGCTGCGCGTCATCGCGGAGACGCTCCGCGACGTCACGCTCGGCAAGTCGGGGTATTTAATGGTCATCGACGACAAAGGCGAGACGATCTACGCGCCGCCAAGCTCTGTCGCGGGGCTGCTCGACGCAAGCCGGCTGTCGGACGCTTCGGGCACCTTCGCGCAGGAGGCAGGCGGGGAGGATTTGCAATTCATTTACCAACGTTCCCCGTTCACTAACTGGACGACGGTCGGCGTATTCCCGGTCTCCGATACGGTGCAGGAGAACAAGGACTTGAATTTGTATTTGGTCTCGTTCGTCTTTATCGTCTGCATGCTCGGCATCGCAGCGTCTTACTATCTGTCCCATTCGATCGCGCGGCCGATCTCGCAATTAGCCTCGTTGATGCGCAAGGTAGAGGAAGGCAATCTGCATATTCGCATCAACGGGTCCCGCCAGGACGAGGTCGGCATGCTCGGTCAAAGTTTCAACACGATGCTGACGCAGATCAACCGGCTGATCGGACAGGTCGGGGAAGAGCAGCGGCAGAAGCGGGAGGCGGAACTGAGAAGCTTGCAGGCGCATATTCAACCTCATTTTCTGTATAACACGCTGGACACGATCCAATGGCTGGCCCGCAAGGACGGCGCGCGGGAAGCGGCGGAAGTCGTGGAATCGCTCTCCAGGTTGTTCCGCATCGGGCTTAGCAAAGGGCAGGAAATGATTACGCTCAGCGAAGAGTTGGCGCATATCCGCAGCTATCTCAACATCCAACAAACCCGATACAAGGAGAAGCTCCATTATGCGATCGAGGTCGACGAAGAGGCGTTCGGCCATTGGTTCGTCCCGAAGGTGTTCCTGCAGCCGATCGTGGAGAACGCCATCTATCACGGGATCAAAGAGCGCCGCGGACCGGGGCGAATCACGATCCGCGCATCCGCCTATGTCGGCGTCGTCCGCTTCGAAGTCGAAGATAACGGGGCAGGGATGAGCGAAAAACGGCGCGCGGACCTGCAGCGCATGCTGCATGCTTGCGGCAAGCCGCAGGCCGAGACGAAATACGAGAAGTCCGGCGAACGGCCGGAGGCATCGAAGCCGATGGGGAGCTACGGGCTGCGCAACGTGCAAGAACGGATACGATTAAGCTTCGGCGAGCGGTACGGAATATCGGTAACCAGCCAGCCGGCAGCGGGAACGGTCGTGACGATCGATCTTCCCGTCATCAGGTCCAGGGAGGAGGGAGCGGTATCGTGATCGAGAATTGGAGAGTCATGATTGCCGACGATGAATCGATTATACGCGAGGGCATCCGGCGCTCGATTCCGTGGGATCAGCTCGGCCTTACGGTCGTCTGCGAAGCGGAGGACGGCGAAGAAGCGTTGGAACTGGCCGAACGCCACCGCGTGCATATTATGCTCGTCGACCTCAGCATGCCGATCATGAACGGGCTGACGCTCATTCAGCACATCCGGGAGCGGCAGCCGGATTGCAAGATCGTGATCATTACCGGTCATGACGAATTCGCGTACGCTCATGAAGCGATCAAGCTGAGCGTGGACGATTATATCTTGAAACCCGTTAATCCCGATGCGCTTGCCACTGTTCTGGCGCGCGTCGCCGACAAACTCAAGGCGACGGTCGTGCAGGATGAGCGCCTTGCGATGGCTTCGAAGCAGATCGAGAAGAACATGACCCAGCTGCGCGAGCGCTTTTGCCTGGAGTGGATTCAGGATCACCCGGCGCGCGAAGAGGTGATGGAGCAGCTCGCTTTCCTGCGCATGCCTGCGGAGGCGCCGCAGCTCGTCGGCGTGCTGAGATGGCCGGAGCAAGCCGGCGGGCGTTCGTTCTATTCGGAGCGCGACCGGCAGCTGCTGCTCTTCGCGATGGAGAATATCGTGGAGGAATGCCTGCGCGACTTTAAGATCGTTCATTTTCGAGACCCGAGCGGACTTATCGTTCTCTTCATCTGGGGCGTGCCGGAAGACGCGCAGCTGGAGCGTATTCCGAGCAGCATCGCGGATTATTTGAGAATCCACGTGCTGACATGCTTCCTAGCTTCCGGCGGGGAGCTATCGCGCGTCCCGGAGCTGTACGGCGAGGCGAAGTCGGCGGTCTACCGCGAAAGCCGCTTGTCGCCGCTGGTGCGAAGGACGAAGGAGATCATCGAGACCCGCTACCATGAACCGCAACTATCGCTCGAGGGCGTTGCCGCGGAGCTGTGCATCTCGACCGTCTACCTGAGCCGCATCTTCAAGCAAGAGGCGGGCGTATCGTTCGTCGGCATGCTCACCGGCGCCCGGATCAAGCAGGCGCTTCTGCTGCTCTGCGAGACGGATCTGGCCATGCACGAGATCGCGGAACGCATCGGCTACGAGACCCAACATTACTTCAGCACGGCGTTCAAGAAGGCGGTTGGCATATCCCCTAACCAGTATCGGAAGAGTTCGGTGGCTGGGATTGGAAAATAGGGGGAGTGCAAGCGGCCGCTAGACGATTTTGGTCCAACAAACCGCTAAAATAGGGTATCTCTCGTCAACGCGATGACGGAGGATACCCTATTGTTATTTTAGTTAGATTTTGAATTGCTTGATGATGCGCTGCAGGTCGTCCGCCAAGCTGGCGAGCGCTTGCGAGGAGGACGAGATTTCTTCCATTGAGGCAAGCTGTTCTTCCGTCGCGGCCGAGATGTTCTGCGTCATCGCAGCCGAATCGTTCGCGACCGAGTGGACGTTCCGGATCGAGTCGTTCACGTTCGTCGTCCCGCTGGCGAGCTGCCTTAACGCCGTGGAAATCTCTTCGATTTGCGCGACGACGCTGCTGACCGCCTGCTCGATTTTTTGGAACGATTCGCCTGCATGGTTCACGACCGTCAAGCCGCTGTTCACCTCTTGCGCAGCCTTCTCCATCGTCCGGAGCGTCGTCTCCGTATCTTGATGAATCAAGTGAATAAGCTGCGAGATTTGATCCGTCGATTTGTTCGATTGTTCGGCAAGCTTGCGCACCTCGCCCGCGACGACGGCAAACCCTTTCCCATGCTCGCCTGCCCTCGCGGCTTCGATCGCCGCGTTCAAGGCCAGCAAATTGGTCTGCCCCGTGATGCCGGAGATGACGCCGGTGATCTGCTCGATTTCGTTCGAACGCTCGTTCAAGCTTCTCACCGCATCGAACAGGCTATTCACGTTGCCGTAGATGGCGTTCATCTGCGCGCCTACTTCGCTGATCGCTTCGTTCCCTTCGGACGATACTTGAGAAGCGTGCAGGGCATCCTGCTTCATCCGGTCCGTCGAATCCGCGATCTGTCGCGTATAACCGGCCATGTCGGAGATCGCTTTCGTGCTGTCGGCGACGAGCTGAGCCTGCTTCTCGGTTCCGACCGCAAGCTCTTGCACGGTGAGGGTGACGTGTTCGCTTGCCTTGCTGCTCTGCTCGGCGCTGGAACTCAGCTCCTCGGCCGCGGCGGCGACTTGGAACGTCGAATCGTGGACGGTTCCGAACACGGTCTGCAAGTTGGCCGTCATACTGTTAAAGGATGCCACGAGCTCGCCGATTTCATCCTTCGAAATATAATGGCCTTTCACTGTAAAATCGCCTTGTTCCGCTTCTGTCAGCAAGTACTTGACTTCTTTGACCGGCTTCACGATCATGCGGGCGATCACCAAGCTAAGGGCGATGAGCAGAAGAAGCGCGACGATGATGGCCGTCGTCACGGATATCGTGACGTTCTTGAGATCCCGATGATTATTATCGTTAATGATGCCTGCATTCTCGACGTTGAGCTTTTGCAGCGCCTTCATCGTGTCATTGACGAGCTTGCGCATCGCCTCGACATTCTCGCGATAGACGACATATGCTTTTTCGTTTTGGTTGGTTGCCGCAAGTTGGATGACTTGTTCGCGGGCTTGGGTCAGATTCGCCTCGTGTTCATCGAATTGCTCTAGCAAATTACGTTCGCTATCCGTTAACTCGCTGTCCTTCAGCTCGCCGATCATCGTGTCGATCTCTTCCCAAGCGGATTTGATTTCAGCCATCAGTTCTTGCTTGCGCGCCTCGTCCGCAGTCGACAGCAGCTCGAGGGTGTAAGCGTCGCTGGCCCTTGCATTGACCCGGATTTGCATCACCGTATTGAGCGGGAGCAAATTGTGCTCGTACATTTCGTCCGAATTCGATGCGATGTCCCGAATATAATTCACGCCAAGCATGCCGACCGAACCGAGTCCGACCGCGCTGACGAAGATGAGGAGCGTTAGTTTTTTTGCGATGGTGAGGTTTCGTAGAAGTTTCAACTCGCTATCCCCTTTGAAGAAATGATAGATGTAACGGAAAACTCTCATATATCTCTTGATCTATATATCGGCAGTTAACCTAGCAAGTTGTTGACTTCGCGAATCGGTAAGATTTGACTGCGGCAAATACATCGATGGATGAAATACCCTGTTCATCTTCTTCGCCGCACCTGACGATATCTAGTTTACGACGTCCGCGCAGGCGGCGAGTCTAGCAGATTTGAAAGGTGATGAACGTGAAGTTATCGCTAAAAAGCAGTCTAATCGTTACCGCGCTCATGGCGACATCGCTAGGAGCCGTGTCTTTCCTCGGTTACTATAAAGCCAAAGGCTCGCTCGAGCAAAACTTTCAGGTTCAGGCTAACCAGCAGTTGGCGCACGTGAAAAACTACATCGACATATGGATCGATGGAAGGCGCGACCTATATAAATCATTAGCGGAAGCGGAGGAGATGAAAACCGGGGACATCCCGGCAATCCTGAACTATAGCGCCCGGCTGGGCGAAATGAATCAAATCCCGACGAGTTCGCATTCATTGATGCGAAAGGACAACTGTATTTGCCAGGCGCGAAAATCGATGTTTCGGGCTACCCCCATTTTCAGCAGGCGGTAAATGGCGAAACCGTCACGATCGACCCTGTCGGCTCCAGTTCGCCCGGGGTGGAAGGAACGCCGATCGTATTGACCGCTACGCCTGTGCGGGATCAGAGCGGCAAGATTATCGGGGTTAGTAACGGCGGCCAGCCGATCGCGGAATTGATCAAGCTCATCGCCAATGTGAAGTTGGGGGAGACCGGCCATGCGACCGTGTTTACGAAAGACGGCACGATTGTCGCGGGCCGAAATCCGGAAGATACGCTCCGCACGAAAATCGGCGATCTCAAAAATGAAGTACTGAATCAAATCGTCCAAGACAGCAC
Source organism: Paenibacillus aurantiacus (assembly GCF_042431225.1). Taxonomy (NCBI): domain Bacteria; kingdom Bacillati; phylum Bacillota; class Bacilli; order Caryophanales; family Paenibacillaceae; genus Paenibacillus; species Paenibacillus aurantiacus. The sequence continues at coordinate 86,194 of NZ_JBHMDO010000028.1, forward strand.
GGCCGGCAAAACGGGTATCACCGAAGCCGTCATCGACGGCGTCGAGAATATCGTCGTCTACGGGAAAGCATCCTCGATGGATTGGGGCATTATGATTACGGTCCCGAAGAGCGAGGCTAATGCGGACGCAAGGTCGCTGCTGACCTTTTCAATAACGGTGACGATCCTGTCTCTGGTCATCTCGGCGCTGATTAACTTCGCGCTCATCCGCAGGACGCTGCAGCCGCTGTCCGTCGTCACGAAGCGCCTCAAAGGCTTGTCGACGAGCGAGGGGGATCTGACCACCCGTCTGCCTGTCGAGACGAACGACGAAGTCGGGGAACTGTCGGCGAACTTCAACGCGATGCTTGAGAATTTGCAGAGTCTGGTAAAGACGGTCATGGAGAAAGGCGAGGGCGTCTCTCAATCCGCGCTCGGGTTCCGCTCGAATATGAACGACATGTCATTGGCTGCTCATAAGGCGACCGCGTTCATTCAAGCATCGGTTCAGGGACTCCAAGAGCAATTGACCGGTTACGAACGCAACCTCGTGTCGGTAGCGGAGATCAGCGACAGCATTTCGAAGATCGCCGATACGACGTTATCCACATCCCGAATTTCCTCCAAGACTTCGCGGGAGGCTGAACAAGGCAGCGAGATCGTAACCGCCTTGACGCAACAAATGACGACTATCGAAACGACGGTAAATGAAGCGGCGTTCATCATTAAGCAGTTGGGAGGACGCTCGGAGAAGATCGGCGCAATCTCCTCCTTGATTACGTCGATCGCCTCCCAGACGAACCTTCTCGCGCTCAACGCGTCGATCGAAGCGGCGCGCGCCGGCGAACATGGGAGAGGGTTCGCGGTCGTCGCCGAAGAGGTACGGAAGCTGGCCGAGCAGTCCACGGACTCCGCGAGTCAAATTACGCAGCTCATTCGAGATATCCAAGCGGATACGATTTCCGCCGTGCGCGGCATGGAGAGAGGAACGGACGAAGTGATGATCGGCATGGAGCGGGCGAGCGAGGTTGGTTCGTTGTTCGGCGGCATCGTCGCTTCGATCCGGGAGGTGGCCGTGTCGATCGAGAAAATATCTTCTTCCACCGAAGGTCTGAACGAACAAACGCGGGTCGTGGAAGGGACGGTCGCGTCGAATTTGAAAGTGGCGCAAGCGTCCTCGGCCAACTACGAAACGGTTGGCGCGATGTCGGAGGAGCAGCTTGCGACGATTGCGGAGATCCGAGGTTCGGTTAATCAACTCGCCGATACGGCAAGCGAGCTGCTGTCCTTAATGAGCAAGTTCAAGGTGTAGACGAATCAAGCCAATGACTTTGACTTCAAACGGAGATTAGCTTGCGAATGCGTGTTGCTTATATAGCCCTCAATTGGGGGCTATTTCTATGTCCCAAAACTTGCGCGATTGTTTATGTTCGACAAAAACAGCGAACAACCGACAAAAATGTAAGCGATAACACTTCCAAAAAAGAACATTATAATATATATTAATTACATAATATAAAGGTTACTGTTAGTGGGTTGAATTCAAATCTGATCTTGGATTTCACGCCATTTCGCAGAAATCTACTCGGGGGTATTTAATGTTAAGGTTAATTAGAAGGAAGTTGTCCAATGGAAGGCCAAGTCGTCGGTCATCCGCCCATTCGAAGGCTTCTTCGGAACACGGCAAGTACGGGTTATCCCTGCGAGCCAAACTCATTGTCACGTTCGTCGTTATTCTGATCGGTCCGGCTTTGGCGATCAGCCTGCTCTCCTATGGCACGGCTAAGGATAAAGTTGGGGACCAAATGAAGGGCGGCGCGCTTCAGAACGTCCAACTGCTGAATTCGGTCATTACGCAATACGCATCGGCGGAAGTCGCCAACGTCGATTACTTGGCCTCGCTCATTACGGAGGATACGTACACCGGGGCGGAGCAGACGCTGCAGCGCAAAATTCTAGAGCCTTTCTACCGTTCACATCCGATCCTCTCGAGCATTGAATTCGGCGGCGAGTCCGGTTATTACCGGAATGTGCAAGGCACGCCTTGGTCGCAAGAGGCAGGGCACCGCACGCAGCCTTGGTATGAGGAGGCTAGAAGCGAGGCGTCAGCCGTCATCTCCGCTCCGTATGTGTCGGCGATTACCGGCGAGTTCGTCATCGGTATCGCGAAAGCGGTGGCGGATGGAAGCGGCGTCGTGCGCAGTGAAGTGAAAATTAACGAATTGCTCAGCATGGCGGAAACGGTCGAGGTCGGCAAGAAGGGGTATGCGTTCATCTTGGACGGGCAGCGAAACAGCGTATTCCATCCGGTGCTTGGGGCCGGAGAAGCCGCGCAAGGCGACTGGGTAGACAGGCTGTTCGCTTCGGACGAGGCACAATTCACCGCCGAAGTGAACGGAGAGGAGGAAGTCATCGCGTTCACGACAAATCCGGTCACAGGCTGGAAGATCAGCACGACGATGTTCCAGGCGGAGATCGCCGAGGAATCCAGTCCAATCTTGAATCAAACGATGTTGGTAGTCATCGTCGCGCTGCTTATCGCCACCGCGCTTGTCTACGCAATTTTGCGAGGCATGTTCAAATCGCTGCGTGTCATGATGGCTACGGCGGAGACGATCAGTCAGGGCGAGCTGTCTGCACGAATTCCGGTCATGCGTCAAGATGAACTGGGCAAATTAAGCATGAGTTTTAATCATATGGCAGACAATATTCACCATACGATTCGCCGCATTAACACGACGTCGATCGCCTTGGCGACCTCCTCCCAAGAAATGAGCGCGAGCGTCGAACAGGCTGCCAAAGCAACCGAACATATCGCGGAGTCGTCGCAAGGCATCTATAACGGGGCTAACCGGCAAGGCGAACTGCTAAGCGAGAATCACGCGCGTCTCGTATCGATCACGGAGCGAATGGACACGATCGGAGGCTTCGTCGCCCAGTTGGATGCGCTGTCGTCCGAAGCGGGCGCAAGGTCGCGCGCGGGCAGCGATAACGTGCGGAACGTCGTCGACCAGATGGGCGTCATTCATGATTACGCCCTGCAGCAATCGACGATGATGAGCAATCTGACGACGCATTCGAGCCAGATCGAACAGATCGTCAAAGTCATTCAAGAGATCGCCGGCCAGACGAACTTGCTCGCATTGAACGCAAGCATCGAGGCTGCCCGGGCGGGCGAGCACGGCAAAGGGTTCGCGGTCGTAGCCGCCGAAATTCGCAAGCTCGCGGAACAAACAGGCCGTTCGACAGGCTCGATCAAACAGCTCATCGGCCAAATTCAAGCGAGCACGAGCAATGCCGTCGCTTCGACGGGACAGACGATTGCCGAGATCGGCAAAGGGATTGACGTCGTGGAACGGACAGACCACGATTTCAAGAGCATCCTGATGGCCGTGAGTCCTCTGACCGACATGAGCCGTACGCTTCGCGAGGTGACTTCCGAAATTGCCGGGCAAGCCGCCTTGATGATCGAATCGGTCAACAATATCATGCATATCGCCGGCGAGAATACCGGCGGCACCGAGAGCGTCGCCGCGTCCGTCGAAGAGCAGCTGGCTTCGATGGAACAAATCTCGGCGTCGGCCGCCTCCTTGTCCAAGACCGCGGAAGAGCTCGCCATGCTGGTCGATACGTTCAAATTATAATCGGATCCATAGAAGCAAGCCGTTCCTGCCTGACAGGAGCGGCTTGACTGCGTTGTACATGCGGCGTCAGCATCACCAAGCCTCTACGTAATGACGTGACGCGTTCCGCTTCGCTTCTCATAGAACAGCTTGCGCTTGCGGTTGAATACGCACCGCAGTGCATGTACTGCTAGGATGGCATCCAGCATGAATAAGGCCAAGGCCGTTGGCAGCAGCAAGATGGCGGGGGAGTTGGCAGCCGCCAGGAGCAGGAACAGTTCATGCATGCCCCCGATCAAGCCATAGAGCAGGCCGTAGCGCACGATCAGCGGTCGGAGCGAGAGCCGGTCGCCCTCCCCGCGAAGCTGGATTCGCACAAGCCACTTGCCGAACGTTCGGCCGTTCGTCGCGAGCGGCAGCAGGATGAAGTAGAGAGTGACCGTCACCCAATAGGACAGCGGAACGTGTAGGACGGACAAGACTATCCACACTGGCAGGGCAACGGACCAGTCGCATAGGAGCGCCACAGCCCGCCTTGTATACGATACTCGTTTGGTGGACAGATCGATCTTATCGTGAAGCCGATTGATCCGGGGCAGCAGCTTGACAAGCCATCCCGCGAACAAGAAGCCAATCAGTCCGCCAGCTGTATTGGTGAGCAGATCGTCGACGTCGAACAAGCGGTACGGATAATCATAAACGCCATAGATTCCGGTCACCTGCGTCATTTCGAACAGGAGCGACAAGCCAAGGGACAGGAGCAGGCAGGCGAACCAGGACCTGCGGAAGTAGAGGCGAAGAAACATACCGAGCGGCACGGTTAACAGGACATTGAACGCCGCCTGAAGGAAAGCGCGCTCCTCCAGCAACCGCCAGTACGTCGAAGGGGCTTCCAGTCGAACGGCCGTCTCCTTCGCGATGTCCCGGATAAATTGAAAGGGAATCCACTGGATGTAGGAATCAGTCGCCGGCGGCTCATTATGGATCGAAGGCGGCAGCGGGAGGAGGATCAAGTAGACGGCATTCATTAGGTAAAGCAGCAGCAGGTACAGCATCAACGCCCGGTATTTATGAATATAGCCGTGTCTTCGGTACTGGGTGAGCAGGAATGGGAGCGTGAACAACGCGGCGGCGGCAGGGAACGAAAAAAACGCCATGGAGATCGAACGGGCGTACACTTCCATCTTCTCGATTCACCTCTCTTTTTATCCAAGCCAGGCCAATGCGCGGGCAATTTGACCGGCGGCAACGAATAACGTTCTAATCATACCCGAAGCGCTGCCGTTCATCTACAGGAGTTCGGTCCAATAGACGCGCGATCATGGCCATCATTAACAATATCTTCATGAAAGCATCATGCCGGCTTTACATCCGGATGTTAACCTGCCGTTAAGATCACGGGCAAGCGTCCGCCTAAGGGATGATGAACATACCGGCGGCGTATGCGCGCGCATCATGACGAGAACAGGAGTGAAGTGGCAGTGAACAAAAGAAGTCGGCAACTGTTGACCGGCGTGCTGGCGGCGGGAATCGTCATGAACACGGCGATTGCGGGCGGACAAGCCCTAGCGGCGGATCATGGATCGGCGGCCGCGGTCAGCGTGCTTCCGGGAACGCCTTACAAAGCGGACGGTACTTATGATGTGTCGGTTCCCCACGTCATCATCAATCAGGTATACGGGGGCGGAACGGCAGAGGCGGCGGATACGTATGTGTCGAACGGGTTCATCGAGCTGTACAATCCGACGGAAGGCGATATTGCGCTGAACGGCTGGTCGATTCATTATGCGTATGCGGACGACCCCGTAACGGGCGAATCAGGGGATTGGCAGAAGCTGGTCTTGAGCGGAACGATCAAAGCCAAGTCGTTCTACCTCGTGGCTGCTGCTCCTACGGGCGCTTCCGCGGCAACGCTGAAGGTCGATATCTCGACGCCGGACAAGTACGACCTCGCATGGCCGAACACTTTCATTAATAATAAGGCGCTGAAAGTCGTGCTAATGAGCGACGACGCCACGATTGCGAATACCGACAAAAATCCGTTCGCGACCAAGCCGGCCGGTTATGTCGATATGCTCGGCACGGCGGGGAACGACAAAGACACATCGAAGATCGACGGCTACGAGACGGAGTACCCGAGCGGCAAGCCGAATGCGAATTCGAAGAAGATCGGGCTGCGCCGTCAATCGTTCACGGATACGGACAACAACAAGACGGACTTCGTTCCGATCGATTACAGCTCGGCCGCGACGCCGCTTGAGGACGTGCGGCCGCATAGCGGCAAGGAACTGAAGCTAGGACTGACAACGGCGCTGCTGCCCGGAGCAACAGCCGGCTCGGCTTACTCCGCAGTCATTCAAGCTGAGGGGGGCACGAAGCCGTATACGTTCTCCAGCACGACGCTGCCGGAGGGCATTAGACTGAACCCGGCGACGGGCGAACTTACGGGAACGCCTGCGGCGGCCGGTTCGGTTGACGTGACCTTCACCGTCACCGACAGCAAGCAGGCAGTTGCGACCAAGGTGCTGGCACTTACGGTTGCCGCGGCTCCTGTCCACACTTTTACAGATCGAATCACGATGCGTAAACTAGGCGAATACTCGGTCGGGACGACGAACAAGGACGGTGGTGTAGCCGAGATCGTCAAATACAATGCGGATAACGGCAAATTCTACTTGGTGAACGGCTCCGGCAACCCGCCTTCGCTCGAGATCGTCAAGCTGGATGCGGACGGGAAACTCACCCATGAGCGGACAATCGAGGTTAAGGCGCTGTCGGAGACGGACGGGTTCGCCTATGGTGACTTGACGAGCGTAGATGTCAACACGGCGGCGGATCGTGTGTTCGTGGCGGTGCAGGAAGCTGGCGCAGCGAAGACGGGCAAGATCCTGGAGCTGGACTACGACGGCAATCTGATGAAAGCCTATAAATCGGGTATTCAGCCGGATATGATCAAGTCGACGCAGGACGGTCGCTACGTGCTGACGGCGAACGAAGGCGAGCCTCGCACCTCGTCCATCGACCCAGAGGGCGGCGTGACGATCGTAGACCGGCAGTCGGGCACGACGTCGGAGGCGAAATTCAACGTGCCGGCGATTATCGGCGACAACGTCCATATCCGGGGCGCTTCCGAGTCCGGCCAAATTCGCGGCGAAGGCAAGAAGACGGACGCGATATTCGATCTGGAACCGGAGTATATCGCTTTGTCGGCGGATCAAGCGACGGCATACGTCTCGCTTCAAGAGAATAACGCGATCGCGGTGCTGGACATCGCAGCCAAGCAATTCACGGCGGTGAAAGGACTCGGCTTCAAGGACCTATCTGATCCGAACAATGCGCTCGACGTGGTGAAGGACAAGTCGATCAAGCTGGAGAACGTGCCGTTCAAGGGGATGTATATGCCCGATGGCATCGCCACCTTCACCGTGAGCGGCAAAACGTACCTGCTATCCGCGAACGAAGGCGACGTCACGGACTGGACGGGCCGGGAGGACAACGCGCCCAGCCGGAAGAACGGGGCGAAGCTGAGCGCAGTGAAAGGCAGTCTGGATCCGAATTCCGAGGCGGCCAAATTCCTCAGCGGCAAGACGGCATATGACGGCATCGAGGTCGCGACCGACATGGGCAACGACAGCGTCTACATGTTCGGCGGCCGGTCGTTCTCCATCTGGGATGCCTCGACGCTTGCGCAGGTATATGATTCGGGCAATGATTTCGAGAAGATTACGGCCGAGCGGCTGCCCACCCACTTCAACGCGAGCAACAACGACGTGGATCTGGACAGCCGCAGCGCGAAGAAGGGACCGGAGCCGGAGGATGTCAAATCCGGCAAGGTGGGCAGCCGGACGCTTGCGTTCGTCGGCTTGGAGCGTATCGGCGGCATTATGACCTACGACGTGTCGGACCCGGCAAAGCCGGCGTTCGTCAACTATACGAATACGCGCGATTTCAACAAAGCGAACGCGGAAGATACGGATACGGCGCCGGAAGGTCTCGAGTTCATCCCGGCAGAGAACAGCCCGACGGGGCGGCCGCTGCTGCTCGTCGCCTATGAAGTCGGCGGACGCGTCTCGGTGCTCGAGCTGAACGTTACGAAGGTGACGCTGGATAGTAAGACGCTGTCGTTAACGGTAGGCGGCCAGTCCGGCCAGCTGAATGCGAAGGTTGAGCCGGTAGGCGACCGCGAGGCGAAGGTATCGTGGTTAACCTCGAATCTCGACGTGGCGAAGGTGGATGCAAGCGGCAAGGTGCAGCCAGTAGGGGCGGGAACGGCGGTCATAACGGCGCTGTCCGCAGACGGCTACGGTTATGCGCAGAGCACCGTGACGGTCAGCAGCGCGACTTACGTGCCAGTACCGAATCCTGGCGGAACGGTCAGCAGTGGCAGCGACGCGGTGAAGGCTAGTGTGACGACTGCGACCGAGAACGGCGTCATGACGGCCAAGATCGCGGTGAAGTCCGTGGTTACGGGCAGTGAAGTGTCTGCCGAGATTGGTGAGGCCGCCGTGGCTGACGCGCTCGCGAAACTTTCCGGCGCCGCGGCATCGCTGCTCGAGCTGCAAGCGACTGACGCTGCGGACGCGCGTCAGGTCAGCTTCAAGGTACCCGGAGGCGCCATCGCCAAATTAGCGGCAAGCAGCTTGCCGGCCGTGAAACTGTCCGCAGGGCTCGCGACGATTACGCTCGACCGCGCGTCCCTTCAAGCGGTATACAAGTCGGCTGGCAGCGGCGACGTCGCCATAACGGTCGCCAAGGCTGCGAATGGCGCTGTCACGGGAGAAGGGTCTAGTCTGATTGGCAGCCGTCCGGTAGTCGATCTGACGATCGCGACCGGCGGGAAGAACGTCGGATCGTTCGATGGCGGCCGTGTGCAGGTATCGATTCCGTACACGCCGGCTGGCGGCGAAGACCCGAACGCGGTCGTTGTCCTCTACGCAGCCGGCAATGGAAGGCTCGAGACCGTCGCGAACGGCCGTTATGATGCTGACTCCGGCACGGTGAGCTTCACGGCGAATCATTTCTCCCGCTATGCGGTCGGGTACAACAACGTTGCGTTCGGCGATGCGAACGGCAGCTACGCACTGTCTGCTATTACGTATTTGTCCGCCCGCGGGGTGATCAACGGCGTAGCCGAAGGAAAGTTCGCGCCGGAGCGGCAGGTGTCCCGCGCTGATTTCGCGCTGCTGCTTGCGCGCTTAGCTGGCGCAGACACGAGCCAGTCGGCGGGCGCGGCATTCGCGGACGTGAAGCCAAGCGCTTACTATGCCGGAGCTGTCAGCTGGGCGTCCCAAGCTGGCATCGTCAGCGGCGTAGGCCAAGAGCGGTTCGACCCGAACGCGTCGATCACTCGCGAGCAGATGGCCGTCATGATCAAGCGCTTCGCAGACGCGGTTGACTATGAGCTGCCGAAGCAGGCGCAGAGCGCGGCGTTCCAGGATGCCGCGTCGATCTCGCCGTTCGCGAAGGACGCTGTCGACGCGCTGCAAGCGGCTGGCTTGCTCGGCGGCAAGCCGACTGCCGGCGGATCGGTCTTCGCGCCGAAGGATACGGCTTCTCGCGCTGAAGCGGCCGTTCTACTGGCGGCATTGCTTCAAGGCATGTCGGAATAATAAGGCTATTTGTTGAGGCCGTCTCAAAAGGGTTTAGTAATTGTCTTCTAACTCCGAAGCCCCCCTAATTGAAC